>JASJBY010000145.1 GCA_030066245.1 Gammaproteobacteria bacterium | reverse complement strand
TGATCACGGGCAGCGCCGGCGCCAGGGCGATACCGAAGGTGTTCACGGTCTGGTCGCCGGTCAGGTCGTTGCGGATGTCGTTGACGTGCGCGTCGTAGGCGAGACCCGCGATCTTGTAGGTGCCGTCCAGGCGCGGTGCCTCCGGACAGAGGCCCTCCACGTCGCCCAGCGCGCTGACGGTCTTGGCCGTGCAGAGCTGGTCGGTGGCGGCCCCGCTCTCACCCACGAAGTAGCTCTTGCCGTTGATGCCCTCATCGGTTCCGATGGCGTCGGCCTTGGTGTCCGCCGTGGCGTCCAGGGTGCCGAGGCCGTCGCCGTCGTAGGAGCTGACGCTGCCGTTGAAGGCGATGATGTTCAGCGGTGCGCAGCGGTTGGTGTTGCTGAGCAGGCTGGGGGCATTCCAGGTGGCCGTGGTCAGGCCGGCCAGGCGCGTGCTGTCGTCGGTGGTGTAAGCGGCGCTGGCATTGGCCTCACCCTTGAAGTAGCGCAACGCCTCCGCGTACATCTCGGAGAGCGGGTTGCCCCAGTTGCTGCACACACCGTCGGCGAACGCACTCAGGCCCCAGTCGCAGTCGTCGCCGGCCGGGCCGGCGTCGTTGTAGTAGCCGTCACTGTAGACGTAGCCATACAGGCGGGCGGCGTTCAGGCTCTTCACCAGGCCATTCACACCCGTGAAGGTGCCGTCGGTGGTCTTGTTCACCTCGTTGGCGAAGTTCGTGACGTTCTTGCGCAGCACGCCGCCGGACTTGTTCTTGCCGAAGCTGCCGGTGATGAGCCCGAAGTGCATCTGCTCGTTCTCGCCGTACTTCTGCAGCAGGCCGGCGGGTTTGTAGTTGGCGCTCGGATACTGGCGGCAGCTTTGCGTGTCGATGAGGCCGCTGACACAAACCTGCACCCGCACGTTGTAGTTGACCTGGCCGCGGCCATGGGTGGTGGGGCTGGGATCGTCGCTGCCAGCGGGGATGCCGGAATTGACAGCGTTGTTGGCATTGGTGTTGTCGCCCTGCTCGTTGTCCCAGGTGCACTGCCAGCGTTCGTTGGAGGCCCACAGGGCCCAGTTGCCCTCGGCCACCCGCATCAGCGGCGGATCGGTCACGTTCTGGGAGTAGGCGGAGGCGTTGTTGCGGGTGGTGTTGCAGAACGTCATGCCGCCGCCGTGGTTGTTCATGTCGTTGTTGGCGAACGGGGTCAGCTTCTGCAGCTCGGTACGCTCATCAGCCGTGGCGCCGTAGTACTTGGCGAAGCTGTGGGCGTCGTGGGGCAGAAAAGCCCGTTCCAGCACCGTGTCGGTGGCGCTGTCGGTGGAGCGCTTGCCGCCGTAGAGCAGCTTGCGCACCGAGTCGATGCGGGTCATCGTGGTCCAGTTGAGGAAGTTGCCGCTCCAGTAGCTTGCCGCGGTGCCGGTGCAGTAGCCGTCCACGTCCGCCGCCTCTCTTGGCTCGAAGCGATTGTCCGTCGTGTCGTAGGCATAGCACATGTCGCTGTCGAAGTAGCCGTAGTAGGCGTGGCTGTGGTTGTAGGTGGTGTCGACGATGCCGTCGCCGCTCACATCCGAGTAGTCGTTGTAAGCCTTGAAGAAGAGCTGATGGTCCAGGGACAGCAGCATCATCACCAGCGGCGTGGACGTCTCCGTGGTGGTCACGGGAAAGGACGTAAAGTCCGCCATGGTGACGGTTGCGTTCATCTCGGCGTGCGCGTCCCAGGCCAGAAAGCCGGGCAGACAAGTGATGCTCAGCGTCAGACCGAGGAGCGAGTTCTTGACTTGAGTGCTTATGGACTTCATGACTGAATCACCTCGGGTTGAATTCGCTAGTTCCGCACCACGACGCGAACGTCGCTGCCGGTGAGTCCTTCGGTGCGGCTCGCGGCGTGGCCGCGGCTGCGCAGATCGAAGAGGCTGTAGCTGCCGCCTGCGGCGGTGGCCTTGCCGAAGCCCTCGTACGCCGAAACCATGGCGGTGGCGGAGCCGGCGGCCTTGATGCTGCCCAGGTTGGTGATGAACTGGTCGGCTGAGATGTCCTGGGGCGTGGGGCTGTTGTCCGATACGGCGCCGCTGCCGTCGCCGTCAGACCGATACTCCATGTCCTGTTTGCCGGCCGCGTAGTCGCCCATGTCAGCGCCCCGCGGTTCCTCGTACAGGTTGCCTTTGGCCTCGATGATGGAGATGTCCAGCTCGCTGGGGATGTTGAAGCCGGCTGCGGCCGCCATGCCGACTGCCGTGGTGGGCCAGCCGCGGTAGAAGACATGCTTGTCCAGCACGTCGGGTACCTGGACTCGGGCGCCCTCCGAGCCCTCGAACGCGCGGGCCTTCAACATGGCATTGTTGGCCATGCGCAGGTCCAACGTGGTGGTGCGCATGGCGACGACCGCCACCAGGGTAAGCACGGCCAGCAGAATCAGGGCCGTTACCAGCACCATGCCATGCTCACTTCGTGCGGGCCCAATTTTCAGTGTTGGTCTGGTCATATCAGCCTCGACTCAGGTTTCGGAGCTGCACCACGGTGGTGTACTGCTTGCGACGGAAATCACGCGAAGTGCTCGGCACCGTGTGTGTGAAGTTATCCAGCATGCTGACCGATGCCGGACTCGTGTAGGAGACGTCCCGCTCGAGACCCCTGATCACCAGGTTCACCCGCGCGCTCACCACCAAGTTCCAGTTCGTCACGCTGGCAGCGGGGAGATAGCGTTCCGCATTGCCGTCGTCGTCCAGGTCCACGCCATACAGGGCCTGCATCTGCTCGACGCCTGCCACCAGGTCTTCGTGCACGGGCGTGGTGCCGTCCAGGGTCAGGCGCACCAGCGTCGGCGTGGCATCGACAGTCGCGTTGCACTTGGTGCCCGAGAGGGTCTGGCAGGGCCTGACATAGTAGGCGTGGGTGCGATAGCGGTAAGTCGCTATGCCGGCCGGATCGCTGGTGTCGCTGAGGGCGGGGTTGCCGCCGGCCGCCGTGCCGATATTCGAGCCCTTGGCGACCACGGCGTTGTAGCCCACCGCGCTGCGCAGGAACAGGTCGTTCTGGTTGTTGGTATCGCCCACCCACTCGCCGCCGCTGCCCGGGTTGGTGGTCGACACCGCCTCGGTCGTGGCGAAGCGCACAACGATGATGTCGCTGTTGAGGACGTAGTTCTGATCGAAGATGCAGTCGCTGAGGGGGCTGCCCGTGGCGTCGCCTTCAATGCCCTCTATACCGACCAGCTCGATAGAGAGATCCAGGGCGGAAGCCAGTCGTTTGGTGCAGGCGTCCGAAAGGGCGGGTATGTCCGTGTGCACCCTGGCCGCGTCCGCGGCCGCGCCGGCCCAGTTTCCACCCATGCGCACGTCCTCCTGGATGCGCTGCAGGGCGAAGCGGGCATTCTCGTTCAGAACGCTGGTGCCTTCCTGTATGCGGTAGGCCTGTTTATTGGAGACCAGCAGCTGGATGACGCCACCCAGAAGGATCATGGACACGGCAACGGCGACGAGCAGCTCGGTGATTGAGAAGCCGGCCTGAGCAAAAGGGGCGGTGCGTCTGCCGTTCATGGCGTGACCCTCATGTAGTAGTGGCGCAGCACGGTCTTGTTCGTTGTCTGGTCATTGCTGTCGAGGGTACGCTCCGACCACTGGATCTTGACGGCGTAGATATTGCCGGTGCCGCTGCACTCCCAGCCAAGTTTCCAGTCCGTGGTGATGGTAGAGGGTGCCGGGGTGTCGTCCAGGCATACCCGGGCGGCGCCGCTGGGCAGGGCCGCGGCGGTCTCGACCGACCACTCGCAGATGTCGTACTCGGCCATCTGGGCAGCGTTGCATTGCGCTGAAGCGCAGTCCGCGTTGCAGTTGGCGTAAACCTTGTCGTAGTCGCCGTCCTCCACGCCTTCGCCGTTCGCCCGCATGCGGTCGGCCATGTCGACGGCCTGGGTGGTGGCCACCGAGCGCAGATGAGAGTTGTGGGTCTGCTTCATGCCGGTCATCTGCAGGCCGGCAATGCCGAGCAGCCCCACCGAGAAAATGACCACGGTGATGAGGACCTCCAGCAGCGTGAAGCCGTGCTGGCGGCCGCACTGTCGGTGCATTTGTTGATGCTCTTTTAGGGACATGACAATACCTTCGGGCCTGAAGGGCTGGCCTCCTCGGTCTTGGGGCGGCCGGTGCTGGTGATGACGAGCTTCTTGTAGACCGTCGTCTTGGGTACGCACATGGTGAAGGTGCCGGAGACGTCGCTCGCCCCGGTGGCGTTGTAGGCGATGGCATTGTTGCTCCCGGCGCCTGCCAGGCGCAGGGTGCTGCCGGCACCGAGACCGTCGTAGATGGCGAGCACGCAGTCTTCGTCGGATTCGCAGACTTCCGCGTTGGTCCCGGCAGTGGCGTTGACGACGCCTTCCTCCGTGGTCGGATTGGTGCGCACCACGTCGGTAAACAGGATCCAGCCGTCTTCCCAGTTCGCGCAGCCCAGATCCGTGGCGCAGTCCCTGCAGCTCGAGCCGTTGTTGGAGGTGCACATCACCACCGGCACGTTGGCCCTGACCGCCTCGCTGCGCGCCGAGAGCAGGCTCATCACCACCGAGTTGTGCTCGGAGATCTGGCGATTGTTCTGGACGAAGGTCTGAAATGCCGGCAGGCCGACGACCATGAGGGTCGACAGGACGGCGAGTGCTATCATCAGTTCTATCAGCGTGAAGCCACGCTGTTGCGCTTTTCTGTTCATGTGGATGTAACTAGCAGCCCGGATTGGGGGGTGTCATCTCGGGCAGGATGAGCGGCGGTTTGCCACCGATAAACGGCCAGGGGGCCGGAAGCATGTGTGAACTGGGTCATGGTGCGCGGCGCCGCTCGCAGCGGTGGCCGGTGGGGTAAAATCAGCGCCTGGCTCACGGGTCACCGAAGGAGCCAGGTCGTCGACGCCGGGTTCTTCCGCATCAGCGGGCTTGTGGCGCGCGGATGTGGCGCTGGAACGGTCGCCGACCCTGCGAGCGGCCCGTGAGGGCCCGGGAAGGGCGCTTTCCGCACCTAGACTTGCCTCGGGCCGCAGCCCTATACTTCGAGAAAGAAGTCAGGTCACTGCCAACCGTTTGATGCGATTGAGTACCGATAAAGTCACCGAGCTTCTGCTGTCGCGGGACATCACGCCTACCCAGCAACGGCTGGAAATAGGCGCCATCCTGTTCTCCGGACCCCAGCACTTCTCGGCCGAGCAGGTCATGCAGCTCGTCAACCAGGAGGGCGCCCAGGTCTCAAAAGCGACCGTCTACAACACCCTGGGCCTGTTCGCCGAGAAAGGCCTGGTGCGCGAGGTCATCATCGACCCGACGAAAGTCTTCTTCGACTCCAATACCCAGCCTCACCACCATCTCTACGACGTGAGCACGGGGGAGCTGTCCGACATCAGCGCTGACGAGGTCGCGCTAAGCCGCCTGCCCAAGCTGCCGAAAAACGTTACGGTGGAGTCGGTGGAAGTGGTCGTGCGGGTCCGCAGGCGTACCTGATTCGGTCTGTTTCGAACGCCATCGGTCCCTCGTTGGCTACCACACTCGTTGTCCGTATAATGCCGGCTCCTCGCCGGAATAGCTCAGTTGGTAGAGCAACGCATTCGTAATGCGTGGGTCGGGGGTTCGAATCCCTCTTCCGGCACCAGTGAGTTCACGGCCCGCGAGGGCTGGAGGCCGAACTGCCGGCCGGTCGCAGCCGGGCTGGCTACCTTACCGGCAGGGGCAAGCGTGGGCGACACCCGCGGTTTCGAATCACTCCGATTGAGGTAATACTTTACCCATGTACCTGCAGCCGCTGATCCTCGCCGGCGGATCCGGCACTCGGCTATGGCCCCTGTCCCGGGAGCACTATCCGAAGCAGCTGCTGTCGCTGGCGGGCGAGCACACTCTGCTGCAGAACACGGCAATGCGCCTCGACGGGCTGCCCATCCATGAAGCCGACGACTCCCGCGTGCCGTCCAATCCCATACTCGGCATCCGGGCGCCCCTGATCATCTGTAACGAGGACCACCGGTTTCTGGTCGCTGAACAGCTGCGACAGGTCGACCGGGAGCCGGCGGGCATTCTCCTCGAGCCCATGGGCCGAAACACGGCACCGGCGCTTACCCTGGCGGCCCTGGCGGCGCAGCAGGGGGGCGACGATGCCCTGCTCCTGGTCATGGCGGCCGACCATGTGATCAAGAACGTCGCCGCCTTTCACAGCGCGGTGATACAGGCTGCGGGGCTCGCCGGCGATGGCATGCTGGTGACGTTCGGCATCAAGCCCGACCGTCCCGAGACCGGCTACGGCTACATCAGGACCGGCGAGCCCGTGGGAGGCGCGGCCGCGGCTGACACGGCGGGCCAGCCCCGCCGGCTGGCGGCATTCGTGGAAAAGCCCGATACGGAAACGGCCCAGGCCTATCTGGATTCCGGTGACTATCTGTGGAACAGCGGGATGTTCATGATGCGGGCCGCCGTTTGGCTGGAGGCTATCGCCCATTTCCAGCCGGCGATGGCCGAGGCCTGCCGTCTGACCTACGCGAGCGGACGCGCGGACGGCATCTTTCGCCACATGGGCCGGCCGGAGATGGCAGCGTGTCCCAGCGATTCCATCGACTATGCGGTGATGGAGAAACTATCGGCCGAGGCCGTCGACCAGACGGCGGCATATCAGGCCGCCGTGGTTCCGCTGGACGCCGCCTGGTCGGACGTGGGGGCCTGGTCATCGCTCTGGGACATCAGCGTCGGGGACGAGAACCGCAACGTGGTCAGCGGCGATGTTTACTGTCACGACACCCATGACAGCCTGCTGGTTGCCGAGCACCGCCTGCTGGCGACAGTGGGCATCGACAACATCGTGGTCATCGAGACCCCGGATGCCGTCCTCGTGGCGAGGAAGGACCGAGCGCAGGATATCAAGCACATCGTGCAGCGGCTCAAGCAGGAGCAGCGCGAGGAGCATCGCACCCACCGCAGGGTTTACCGACCGTGGGGAAGCTACGAGAGCCTGGACATGGGGCAGCGGTTTCAGGTCAAGCGCCTGACACTGAAGCCCGGCGCGGCCATCTCACGACAACTCCACCACCATCGGGCCGAGCACTGGATCGTCGTGAGCGGGACCGCCAGAGTCACCAGGGGTGAGGAGCAGTTCCTGCTCTCGGAGAACGAGTCTGCCTTCATCCCGGTGGGCGCTACCCACCGGCTCGAGAACCCGGGAAAGGTGCCGGTCGAGATTGTCGAGGTGCAGTCGGGGAGCTATCTTGGAGAAGACGACATTGTTCGCTTCGAGGACAACGACCGTCGCGAGCGCGAGGAGCCTTGACCCGATGGTGGCCTGCTTCTATCGTCTTCGCTCCGAACTCTACGACGACGGGTTGTACGACTGCCCATGAAGGCCGCGCGCTGGTATGCCGTTTACACCAAGCCAAACGGCGAGAGCATTGCCGAGGAAAACCTGGAACGCCAGGGCTATCTCGTTTATCTGCCGCGCCTGAAGCAGGCGCGCCGTCGGCGCGGTCGCTGGGTTGGTGTGGTTGAGCCGCTGTTTCCCCGTTACCTCTTCGTGCGCCTGGAGATGGAGCGGGACAACATCGCGCCCATCCGATCCACCAAAGGGGTCACCGGTCTGGTGCGTTTCGGGCGCGAGCCCGCGCCGGTCCCCGATGGTTTCGTCGAGTCTCTTCAGGCGGCTGCCGACGAGGCGTCAGGCTGCCAGGTAATCGACTGCACTCTGTTCAAGAAGGGTGACGAGGTCCGTATCCTGGACGGCCCGTTCGCCGGCTACAACGCCGTGTTCGAGGGAGCCAACGGCGAGGAGCGCGTCATCATCCTCCTCAACCTCATGGGCAGAGAGAACGCCATTACCGTATCCCGCCATCAGATCGCCCCAGCAAGTTGAGGGGGGAAGGGAGCAGTGATTAGTGAATCGTGAATGGTGAATGGTGAATGGTGAATGGTGAATGGTGAATCGGGAAGAGGGAAGAGGGAAGAGGGAAGGGGAACGGTGACTCGGCAGACGGTGACTCGGGAAGCGTGATCCGTGAAGCGTTGGGAAGAAGAGTGACCTGAGTCTGTGCTACTTGACATGCGCATGGGCTGCGCCATGCTTTTCCTGCCCGCTGCCCGCTGCCCGCTGCCCGCTGCCCGCTGCCCGCTGCCCGCTGCCCGCTGCCCGCTGCCCGCTGCCCGC
>JASJBY010000144.1 GCA_030066245.1 Gammaproteobacteria bacterium | reverse complement strand
TCTTCCTTGTCTCCGGCGCTGCCGAGTTTCTCATCCACGTGGAAGGGGTCAGGGAGCTGCTGGTGGGGGTGACCCGGGAATACGGTGCGATGATCGGCTGGTCTGTATTTCGTGCGCCGTTTCGCTACACCGCTACGGTGCGCTGCGAGCAGCCGACTCGCCTGCTGCGGGTGCCTGCCGACGCCTTCAGCACACTGTTCGAGCGTGACGCGGCTTGCGGGGTTCGCCTTCTGCATCGGGTTGCCGCCACCGTCGCCTCCAGACTCGAGTCCGTGCGCGACCAACTGCTGGCCGACCACCAGGCGCTGGGACTGGCAGCCGAAGACGTGGGCGCCGCACCCTCAGCCCCAACGGCCAGTCCGCAGGAATGGAACAGGGCCGGCATCGCAGCGTTCCTGCACCATTCGCCGTTCTTCGAGGATATCGGTGATGAGCCCGTCGAACATCTCGCGGGCCGCGTCCGGCACGAGTGTTCGCAGGTCGGGGAGGTGCTCTTCGTCCAGGGCGGCGTTGCCTCGGAATTTCACGTGCTCGTGGAAGGAAAAGTGGGCCTTTACTACGGCGAGGGACGAGGGCGCGTTTTTCTGCGCAGCATTGCGGGCGCCGGGGATCCTCTGGGCTGGTCTGCTCTTGTCGATCCGAAGCGGTACCATGTCACGGGCATCGCGTTGGAGAACACGCGTACCCTCGCGATTCCGAGCGCAGTGCTGGAAGACTATGCCCAAACCCACCCCCGCTTCGGTGTCGCACTGCTACGCAAAGTGCTGTGGCTGGTGGGCAACCGGCTGCGTGCGACGCGGATCAGGCTGGTGGCGCGACGCTATCACAAAGAGACGCTCGCCGTGCGCGCGTTGCTGGAGCAGAGCGCCGAGTCCCTGCACGTGACCTCGGCACTGCACAAGATTCCCTATCTCCTGGAGCACCGGGTGACCTTGTCCGACGCCTTCCACACACTGGAGCTTGTTCAGGCGCACGGAGATGAGGTGGAGCGCAACGTGGCCTGCCTGGCGCTCGATATTCTCACGGACGTGCGTCGGGAGTTGCGTTTCTTCGAAGGGCTGCAAACGGTCTACGAGACGGTGGTCGGCGCGCCGACGCACGCAAATCCAACGGAGATTCGACGACTCTGCGTCGAACGGTTCGTGCAGGTGTTCGAGCAGACGGACCATATCATCAGAGGGCAGGAGAACTTGCCGGGGATGCCAGGGCACATCTTCATTATGAACCATCTGGAGAATCACCCGGACAACCAGCTGCCCAACGACTTTCGCCTCACCCTCGACAGTCATTTCGTGTCGAGCATGATTCTGTTCAAAAAATACGGTGAGCCGCCCATTCGGGTCGTGCGCAAGCCGAAGCCCGACTGGTACGGCCATCAGCAGTACTACGACAGACTCGACTACATCTATGTGTACGCGGGCGATGTGGACGATGAGGACCACGACCACCACATCTCGCGTGAACAAAGAAATCGCCGCTTCATGGAGAAAGCCCAATCGCATCTGCAGGCAGGTCGCAACGTGGTCATTGCGCCCGAGGGCGTGTGCGCTTTCACCGAGGAATCACCAAGGCCGTTCCGCGCCGGCGCGTTCCGCCTGGCAGCCTGGGTGCGTCCTGAGCCGCTGATAGTGCCCGTAGCGGTCGCGAATTTCGACAAGAAAATTACCCGCACGCGCACGGCAGCGATCGTTTTTCCCCCGTTTCTACTGTCCGAGCGCGGTGTGGATGGGAACGACAGTGAGGCGCTGCTGGCGTTCGTGCGCCGTTACGGCGAGCAGTTCAGGTATTACGTCAAGCAGGCCATCGCGCTCGCAGCGACGGGCTCCTGGCCGGGCGAGACAGAGGAGAGCAAACATGCATGAGGTTACCACCGATTCTGGGTTGAAGTATCAGGACATGCGGCTCGGAGAGGGGGACGAAGCCACCGGGCGGGGGTGCTTCGTGACCGTGCATTACACGGGCTGGTTGGAGGATGGCACCAAGTTCGACTCCAGCGTGGACCGCGGTGAACCTTTCGGATTCCCCCTTGCGGTGGGGTATGTCATCCCGGGCTGGGACGAGGGGGGCACCGGTATGAGGGTCGGCGGCAAACGGCGCCTCACGGTGCCGTCAACCCTCGGCTACGGCTCTCGCGGCGCCGGCGATGTGATTCCGCCGCACGCGACTCTGGTATTCGAGGTGGAGCTGCTTGAAGTCTCGGCGTGATGGCCTGGACCATGGGCGGGGTCGGGTAATGAGCGTTCGGGCATCTGCTGAAGACGCGCTGCAGACTCAGCGGACACTGGAGCTGCTGTCCTCGCTGAGCTATCGGTCGGGTGATCTCACCAGCTACCTGGAGCAGATTGTCAACGCAGTCAGTGAACTCATCAACGTGGATTGGTCGGTGGTGACCCTGCTGTGCCAGGATAACTCCGACCGGGTGCTGGCCAGCAACAGGGATCTCGGGGGTTACGACAGGATCTACGCGCTCCACGGCACCGTGACCGAGAACGTGGTGCGCTCAGGCACGGTGCTTGTGGTGGACGACATCAAGAGCTCCCCGGAATGCGGTCAGATGCCCGAGGGCTATCGGGCCTATCTGGGTCTGCCCCTGCGCCTGCCCAGTGGCGAGGTTATCGGAACCATTTGCTCCTTCCATGCGGAGGCGCGCCGTTTTTCCGAGGCCGAGCGTCGGATTGCCGGACTGTTCGCGGAACGCGCGGCGGTCGCCATCGACAATTTCCAGCTGTACCAGAAGCAGCGCGAGTTCAACTCCCGGCTGGAGCAGGAAGTGGCGAGCCGCACTGCAGATCTGCAAGCCGCCCAGGATCGCCTCCTGGAGAGCGAGCGACTGCGGGCTATCGGGGAGTTTGCCGCAACCATCGTCCACGAGATCCGCAGTCCGCTGAGTGCCATGAGTCTGCTTGTGGATTATCTCTCCGCGCAGCCGTCTCCTGATGCAACCCGCAAGCGCATAGCGTTGGCCAGCAACGAACTGGAGCGCCTCCGGAAGCTGCTCGACGAGATCCTGGTGTACGCCAGGCCCCAGAAGCTCGAGCGACAGTCGGTGGACCTGTCCGACCTTATTCCGGAGACGCTGGAAACTGTGCTCGCCATGGCGGTAGCCCAGGAGCGTACGGTCCGATACGCCGGTGTTCGCGGTACGGCGCAGGTGTTCGCGGACAGGGACAAGCTCAAGCAGGTGCTGATCAACTTGCTGGTCAACGCTGCCGAGGCGATAGCACCAGGGGAGGGCATCGACATGCAAGTCTTCCCGGGCGAGGATGACAAGAGTCGTTGCGTGGAGATACGTAACGGCGGGGAGCCGATACCTCCGCGTTTCCTGGCTCGGCTTACGGAGCCCTTTCTCACCACGAAGCGCCTCGGCAGCGGGTTAGGACTCGCAATTGTCAAACGCATCGTCGACAGTCACGGCGGCACCCTTCAGATCAGCTCCGCTCCCGGGCAAGGAACCCGAGTTCGCGTGTGTCTGCCGTTGCCGGAGGGCGAGGTCGCGAGCACTTGATCTGCGTCATGGTGCGCTGCGGCGTCAACGGGCAGATTAAGCGGTGGGGTAAGCCAGAACCAGAAGGGGGAATCGGCGGTGCTCGGGTTTTTCATTTTCTCGCTGCTGCTCGTTGCCATGCTCGCTCTGGCGGTCGCTTTGAGCTGGTCCATAGCGGGCAACCTGCGCCAGGGCGATGCCGTGCGTCTCAGGCTGGCGCGGCGTCTCGAAACGCTGCGCCTGGGCCGCGCGCTTACCCTGTTCGGCGTGGACGTGGAGGACTATCTGTACGCCCAGCGCGTTGTCGAGGTCCAGGCGCAGATGCGCAACTGCAACGATTGCCGCAATCCGGCGCGCTGCGACGACACCCTGCGGAGGGGCGCCGATGGGGAATTCGACTTCTGTCCGAATGGCGAAGTCCTCGGCGCCCTGCGTGACGCGGCCTCGCCCCAGCGGTCCCAGCAGTAGTCACGCAGGCGTTGATGCCGTGGCCCTGGAGCGGATGACGGAGCCTGCGAATCGATTCTGGGAAGGCAGGTCTCTCCACGAACTGAGTCGCCAGGAGTGGGAGTGCCTCTGCGACCACTGCGGAAAGTGCTGCGTCCACCGTTTGGAGGATGAGGACACGGGCGAGTTGTTCTTCACCAATGTCGCCTGCCGCCTTCTGGAGCAGTCCGCCTGTCGATGCACCGAATACGCCCGGCGTGCGGCACTCGTCGCCGAGTGCGTGGTGTTGACATCGCAGAATCTGACGGAGAATGCCCGTTGGCTGCCGGCAACCTGCGCCTATCGTCTGCTGGCCGAAGGCCGGCAGTTGCCGCGCTGGCACCCTCTGGTATCCGGCAGCGACGGGACCGTGTGGGCATCAGGCCAGAGCGTCTGTGGGCGCGTCATCTCCGAAATCGAGGCCGACGCCGATCTCCGCCGCCATCTGGTGCCCTGGTGATAGGCGGCTGCGGCAAAGAGGCCATGTCCGGCAGGTACTGCCAGAAGATGGCGTCGCCCAGGTAGCGGGCTCGAACTGCCGGGGGCGCTTCCAGGTTCAACACCTCAGGCACCGGCCGCTGGTGCAGCACGCCCCGCCAGGCAAGGGTTTCCCCTGCCAGCCCAACTTCCGGGAAGAGCTGCACGGTACAGTCGCCGTCGCTGATGAGCGGCATGGACGGCCTGCCAGGCGAGACCTGCTATTCCGGGTTCCTCCGTCGAGGACGCAACGCCTGCGTCTGGGATAAGGTAGTGCTCATGGAAAGGCTGCCCATCCATGCCGTGCTTGCAGAGCTTCGCTCCGCCCTGGCGGAACAGGGCGCGGCCGTGCTCTGTGCGCCGCCGGGTTCCGGAAAGACCACTGTGGTGCCGCCTGCGCTGTTGGCGGAGCCCTGGCTGCGCGGGCGGTCCGTGCTGCTCCTGGTGCCGCGTCGACTGGCAGCCCGCGCGGCGGCGGCGCGGATGGCGGACATCCTGGGCGAGGCGGTGGGTGAGACGGTGGGTTACCGGGTGCGCTTCGAGAGCCGGGTCTCGCCGCACACCCGCATAGAGGTACTCACGGAGGGTATCCTGACTCGCCGTCTGCAGGGCGATCCGGCACTCGAGGGTGTCGGGCTCGTGATCTTCGACGAATTCCACGAACGCAGTCTGCAGGCCGACCTGGCGCTTGCCTTGTGCCTGGATGCGCGGCAGGCCCTCAGGGCGGACCTGCGGGTCCTGGTGATGTCCGCCACCCTGGACGCTGGGGCCGTTGCAGCCCTGCTGGGCCGTGTCCCCGTCGTGGTGGGCGAGGGCCGCCCCTTTCCGGTCGAGATCCGGTATGCCGACAGGGACGCCGGCAACGATGCAGTGGGCGCTGCGATTGATGGCGTACGTCGGGCGTTGACCGAGACGCCGGGCGACATCCTGACTTTTCTACCCGGGGGCCGCGAGATCCGGGCAGTGGCGGAAAGGCTGGCCGGCACGGCGGCAGATCTGGAAGTGTGTCCGCTCTCTGGTGATCTGTCCCGGGAAGCCCAGGATCGGGCCATCAGGCCGGCGCGCGGCGGCCGGCGCCGGGTTGTGCTGGCCACTTCTATCGCCGAGACCAGTCTGACCATCGAGGGCATCCGCGCCGTGGTCGACTCCGGTTGGTCGCGGCGACCCCGCTTCGATCCCCGCAGGGCTCTTACGCGGCTGGTCACCGTGCGTGTCTCCCGCGCGGCTGCCGACCAGCGCTCGGGGCGGGCCGGTCGGACGGGTCCGGGTGTGTGCTATCGGCTGTGGACGCCGGCGACGCAGCGGCGTCTTCAGCCTGCCTTCCCGCCGGAGATACGCGACGCCGATCTGGCCTCTCTGGTGCTCGAGCTGTCCCTTTGGGGTGTGGGCGACCCAGCCACCCTGACCTGGATGACCCTACCTCCTGCCGGGGCCTGGGCGCAGGCGCGGGCCTTGCTGAGCGATCTCGGGGCTCTGGACGACAGTGGCCGTATAACCCGAGCGGGCAGGGCCATGGCCGAACTGCCGGCGCACCCTCGCCTGGCGCATATGCTCTTCGAGGCGAAGGGCCGTGGGCAGCTGGGCCTGGCCTGCGATCTGGCGGCACTGGTCTCGGAGCGGGATGTGCTGAAGCGGGACCGCGGTACCCGGTCCGCAGACGTGGACGACCGGCTGCGGCTCCTGACCCTGTGGCGGGAACGAAAGGGCCCGTCTCCGGCATTCGATCCTGTGGCATGCGCTCAGGTGGAGCGGGCGTCCCGCCAGTGGATGCGGCTGTTGGGAGGGCAGAGGGGCCGCACCGGAGCAGAGCACGCCGGCTGTCTGCTGGCCTTCGCCTACCCGGACCGTGTCGCCCAGCGTCGTCCGGCCTCGGGCGATCGCTACCGGCTCGCCGGCGGTCGCGGCGTGCGACTCCCGCCGGACGATCCGTTGGCGGCCAACGACTTTCTGGCCGTCGCGCACCTGGATGCCGGCGAGGCGGAGGGGCGGGTCTATCTCGCCGCCGCCCTGTCCCTGGACGACATCCGCCAGCATCTTGCCCATCGCATCGAACGCGTCGGAGTGGTGGCATGGGATGCTGACTCCCGCGCAGTGATTGCACGCAGCGAGGAGCGCCTCGGGGAGCTGCGATTGAGCACCCGGGAGTCGCGGCGCAGCGACCCGGAAGCCGTGCGCCAGGCCCTCTTGGAGGGCATCCGTCAGATGGGGCTCGCTGCCTTGCCCTGGACCGACGCCGCCAGGGACTGGCAGGCGCGGGTACTCTCATTGCGCCACTGGTGTCCCGAAGACGGCTATCCCGATATCTCGGACCACGCCCTGACCGATGGACTGGCCGAATGGCTGGGGCTGTACCTGGCGGGCATGAGCCGCGGCGAGCACCTGCGGACGCTGGATCTGGCGCGCATCCTGCGAAGCCGGGTCGGTAACGGGCTCGCGGAGCGCGTCGACGAGGGTGCGCCCACCCACGTGGTGGTCCCAAGCGGCTCTCGACTGCGGCTGCGTTACACGCCGGGCGAGATGCCCGTGCTGCCGGTGCGGGTGCAGGAGGTGTTCGGCCTGGCGGACACGCCGACCGTGTGCTGGGGGCGGGTCTCCGTCATGCTGCACCTGCTTTCGCCGGCACACCGGCCCATCCAAGTCACTCGGGACCTGCGCGGCTTCTGGGAGCACACCTACGCGGAGGTCAAGAAGGAGCTGAGAGGCCGTTATCCCAAGCACCACTGGCCGGACGACCCCTGGTCGGCCGCAGCGACTGCCCGACCGAAGCGAAACCGAGCTCCAGGCAAGCGGCACATCTGAGCTGTAACCACTCCCTGACCTCGGGACGCTACCCGCAGCGGCGCACGCCGGCATCGGCGGGTCTATTCCAGGGTCTTGAACCGGATCGCCGCCAGAAAGCGGACGTGACGGCCCCCATCGGCAAGGAAGCGGCGCTGACGAGGCCTATGTAAGAGGCTGTGAGTGCCTGGCCCGGATTTCTCAGTGCGCCGTCGACAGGTCAACGCGAGAAAACAACCAGGCGGAATGACAGGCGCGTGACTGCTAGCCCGGATTGCTCACCGGGATTCGGAATCTTGGGTCGCTCTGGCAAAGCAGATTGGCCGATTGCCCGCAGAGGCATAGCTGTAGCTATGTCTCAAGGGGTATCGGTCAAGATGCAAAGCCAGAGTGGGCCAAGAACCGAATAGGAGAGGCTGTTCATAATAGAAAACCGGCTCGGTGAAGCCAATGTGTTGAGTTTGCCAACATAATCTGCGACCCGAGGTCCGCCTGGTGAGAAATCCGGGCTGATATGTTTTGACCTGTCAACTATTGGCACGCGGTTTTCTTAGGACTCCTCTTCAGTCTTCGTTTGAAACAGTCGGTTGTTGGGCCTGTGGGTATGTGGGCGAGAGGCCCGAGAGTGGGGGCAACCTGGGGGCCGCGCCAGCGGTGCGCTCGTGGGCTCACACCAGCCTTTCGGCGCGGTCCATAGGTTGTCCCCACGCCTCTGCTCGGGCCGGTCCGCGGTACGCGGACTCGTCCACATATCCACAGGCAGGTTCAGAGAGTGATGCAGACCCATTGGCTCAAGGCACACAACGGCAGATTGCGACGGTGGATCATGCTGAGATGCGTGGATTGGTTACCAACCTGACTTCATTACGTCGCGGAGCTGGCCTTTCTCTAGCTGCAGGGTTCAGCGCTCGGGATGC
>JASJBY010000143.1 GCA_030066245.1 Gammaproteobacteria bacterium | reverse complement strand
GTCACCGCGGGCTCCTTCCAGGGCAGCTTGCCGATCCAGCCGAACAGTCCCTGACCACCACGCAGTCGCCCGGCGATCTCCAGGGATGCCAGGACGGTGAAGCCCGTGATCAACGTGGGAATGGCCACCAGGAAAGTGCCGAAACCATGCAGCAGCTTCCAGCCGGCAGCCTGCTGCGGGTCCACGTACAGATGATGGAAGCCGATGGGCAGGCCGAAGAGCAGGATCATGATGAACGCGACGCGCGCCATCTCATCGCTGAACAGTCGCCCGCCTGCGACCCTCGGCACGATGCTGTACATGGCGATGTATGCCGGGATGAGCCAGAAGTACACGATGGGGTGCAGCGTCCACGAGAACAGGGTCCTGGCGAGCCCGGCATCCACCGTGTCCACCAGGCCGAGAGACAGGGGGATGAGTTGAAACACCACTTCCAGGACCACGCCGACCACCGTCCAGCCCCAAAGGATGGCGTTGATGGTCATTCCGAACATGGGCAAGGGCAAAGCCTGCCCGGGGTTGTCCTTCTTCCACTGGACCGACATGACCACCATGATGGCTATCCAGAAGAACGAGCCGACGACCAGCAGCGCCGCGCCGATGTAGAAGCTCCAGTGCGCTGTCAACGGGGGATAGAAGGTATACAGCACGGTCGCCTGAAAGGTGGCCATCGCGTAAACGGCCATCAGCACGCCCACCACCATCATCACCCAGCCGAACCAGGCCATCCCGGCGCCCCAGAGAGGCCGGTTCAAAGTGGTGACTGCGATGTAGTAGCCGAAGCCGACGATGAAGAATGTGGTCAGCACGAAGCCCATGATCACTCCATGGGCAGTTACCGACGTGTAATAACCTTCCGCCCAGTTGGGCACTATGGACGCGCGCTCGAGCACCTGGTACATGCCGAGCACCGCAGCCAACAGAAAGGTCGCAAAAGCGACCCAGAAATGGGCGAAGACCAGCCCTTTGGGCTTAGCAACGTCATTCATGTGCTATGTATCTCCGAAGAATATGGACGGCGCAGGAGTCATCAGCCCTGCTTGGGCGTGACGACAAGTCGGCTCCACATGAAGTGGTGGCCGAGGCCGCAGTACTCGTTGCAGTAGAGGGGAACCCTGAGGCCGCCGTTGCCGTCCTTCACGGCCACTTTGGCCACCGTGTCGTAGTTGATCACCGTGTTCACTTCCGATACATAACCGGGGATCACCATGGTGTCCACGTTGGTGCCCGGCACGTGCAGCCCGTGCAACACGTCCGGCGTTGCGAAGCGGAATTTCACGGGGGTGTCAGCAGGCACCACAATCTCCTGGGGGTAGAATCCGTACCGACCGGCCACGACAGTCACCGTCACTGAGCCGTCAGGGTTGGTCTTCACACCCAGATTGTCCTCGGCGAACTCTTCGCTCAGGTGCAGCTGAGTGGAGTCGATTGCCTCCACATTACTCGGCGGGTGCATCCTGATCGGGGCGAACGCCGTGTAGAAGATGGAACCGAGCATGATTGCCACCATGATGCTGGCGATCCACACCCATTTCTTCTCTAGAGGGTCTACGTGCACGACAAGTCCTCCGTCAGTTCACCGGTCCGTGACTCAGAAATCTCACGAAATAAAGAAACAGCCAGGCTGCTGTAAACACGCCGGCGTATACCGCGATGAGTGCAAAAGTGCCCTTGGGCGGGCTCTCCATTATCCGCTTCTGTTCTTCTTCGCTAAGCTCAGTCATGCCGACTCCTCCTATACTTCCAGCGCCGAGAGAACCAGGCCCGAACGATCCCCGGTCCGCGCATCATACGGGCCTTAAAACGGCAAAGTGCTACACCAGAGTTACAGCCCAGGCCGCGAGACAAAGGGCGAATGATGCCCGTAAATTCTTGTTCCTGTCTAGCGATGACCGCGGACGCCGCTTGGCTCCGGGCCGCAGTGTACCCCGTAACGCGCCCTGGTGTCATTGCGAAGCGTCAACGTCCTGCAGCATTCTCTAATAAGTCGAGGTTGCCCGTGTAGCGGCCGCTGCCCACGTGGGTGATGTAGCGTTCGCGCTTGAACTCTGCCACCGCCCGACTCGCGCTCTCCTTGGTGATGCCGAGGATGGAGCCCATATCTTCCCGGCCAATCAGACTGAAACGTCCATGCTCGCCGTGCTCGGCGAGATAGCAGAGCAGCCGGGCCACGCGGGCTCTCGAGGAGCCGGAGGAGAGCTCGGTGAGCCAGTTGTCGGCATCATCCACGGCCTTTTGCCAGCGGCTCATGAGCTGTTTGAAAAGACGGGGGGTCTCCTGGTTCAGGCGCGACACCACCTCCTTGGGTATCCGGCAGACGGATACCGGCTCAAGGGCAGTGGCTGTGTGGTTGTAAGGCTTGCCGAGCAGGCTTTCCAGACCCGCCACGTCGCCTTGACGCAGCAGCCGGACGATGCGCTGTCCACCATTCGACTGGGCCTGCTCCAGCTTCACCAGCCCGGAGCGAAGCGTGAAGACCACCGGGCCCTGGTCCGCCTGGCGGTAGAGTGTCGCACCTGAATCGAGGCCCAGTTCGGTAATCGGTCGGTGAATCAAGGCAAAGTCGCGTTCGTGCAGGTCGGCAAACAGGGCGAGAGCGCGTATCTTGCAATCGGTACACTGCATTTCGCCTTGCCAGACCGCCTGTATCCTGTTCTCTTCCATTCCAGACCCGTGTTTGGCTGCCGATTAGGAGCTTGAGTATCGAATCTCCACCAGTTTGACAAAACCAGGCCGAGGATGGGAGGGGTAGAATCCCCGAGGTTTATCGAGAAATGCGTGAGCGTGCCTGAGACGTCACCGTCGCTGTGGGAACGCTGGCATCAGCGACGGCCCGTGGCCTTGCCAGGAATCGGGGACGAGGTCCCTGCCGTTTGCGAATGCAGGCCAGCCAGTGAGCGCGCCAGCCACCTGCATGACCTGTGATGGCAAATGAAAAGATGACACAATTCGCGGCGTCCACAAGGGTCCTGCAGAGCGTTGCCGAGAACATCGCACGCGTCATGCAGGGACAGGAGAAAGCAACGCGAAGGCTGCTGGCCGCCTTCGCCAGCGGGGGCCATGTGCTGCTGGAGGACTACCCTGGCACGGGCAAGACCACGCTGGCCAAGGCCCTGGCCCGCTCCGTGGCCGCCGATTTCCAGCGTATCCAGTTCACTCCCGACTTGCTGCCCACGGACATTCTGGGTGTCTCCATCTACGACCCGGAGCAGAAAGAGTTTCGCTTCCATCAGGGACCCGTGTTCAGCCATATTGTGCTCGCGGATGAGATAAACCGCGCGTCCCCGAGAACCCAGTCGGCGCTCCTGGAAGCGATGGCGGAAGGCCAGGTAACCGTGGAGGGCAGAGCCTGTGTCCTGGACGACATGTTCTTTGTCGTGGCAACGCAGAATCCGATTGAGCTGCACGGGACCTATCCCCTGCCGGAGGCCCAGATGGACCGCTTCGCCCTGCGCTTCGAGCTCGGGTACGTGGATGTGGCCCAGGAGGTGGCCATTCTGGACGACCAGCACGACGGGCACCCTCTCGATTCCCTGAGGGCGTGTGTCGCCAGAGGCGACATGGAGCAGGTGAAGCACGACGCCTCCCAAGTCCGCGTCAGTGCCGAGCTGAAGCTGTATATCGCCGAGCTGGTCCGCGCTACCCGCGGGGCAGAAGGTGTGAGCATCGGGGCAAGCCCGCGGGGAGCGCTGGCGCTGATGAAGACCGCGCAGGCGCTCGCGCTCCTCGACGCCACCGAGTTTGTCACACCCGACCACGTGCAGGAGCTGGCGGTGCCTGTCATCGCCCACCGCCTGGTCATGGATCCCCAAGCCCGGTTTTCCGGCCGCACGCCGGAGGCCGTCGTGCAGGAGACGCTGCAGGAGATTCCCGTTCCGCGGTAGACGCGGAGCTTGGCTCGAGGCAGGGTATGCAAGCCATACAGACCAATGAGCACCAGTGGGGTCGCTGCCCGGCATGAGCGCCAGTCCGTGCGCAGGAAGCCTTGCCGCGCGTCTGACGCCGCGTCTCCTTCGTGCCGGCTGAGGCAACATCGTGTTCCGTCGCCTCCTCGTCCTTAACTTCCGCATCGTCCACGCGCTGAGCCGCTGGAGCCGCAGACGCTTCACGACCGCCGGTCGCCTGGTTCTGGGGGCCATGCTGGCCGCAGGCGTGCTTGGCTTCGACACCCGCCAGAACCTGTCTTACCAGGCATTTTCGGTGCTGCTGGCCGTCGTCACCATAGCGCTGGTGAGCACGGCGCTGCTGCGCAT
Source organism: Gammaproteobacteria bacterium (assembly GCA_030066245.1). GTDB lineage: Bacteria > Pseudomonadota > Gammaproteobacteria > JAABTG01 > JAABTG01 > JASJBY01. Next base: position 3,827 of record JASJBY010000143.1, on the reverse strand, counting down.
GCGGGTGGGCGCACGACGCGCTTTGCCTCCGACCATCACCGCTGGGCAACCCTTCAGCTATCCGGTGAGGGTGACCAATCGCTCGGGCCGCACTGAACAGGATCTTCGGCTCTTCGACGAGCCGGTCCAGCACCTCCCCAGCATTGACGAATTCGACAGCCTCAGGGACCCGGGCGAGAACCGCTTGAACTGGTTCGACCGCATGGTGGGCTACCCCCGCTGGGCTTCGCTTGCCCAGCGGCGCGCAGGCGCGCGCCTCGAGGAGGTTGCCGTGCCGTTCCTGCCAGTCGGCGCCGAGACGACCGTGACGGTCACAGGGTACGCCTTGCGCAGGGGTTACATCCGCTTCGGCGACATTCTCGTGGCGCGTCCGGATGTGCTTGGCTTGTGCAAGGCAGTTCAGCGAATCCCGACCCGCGACACCCTGCTGGCGCTGCCGCGCCGCTATCGCATACGCCCTATTCGGCTGCCGGGCCAGCGGCGCTACCAGCGCGGCGGGATGGCCAGCGCATCGGAAGTCGGAGATTCCGAAGAGTTCGTGTCCTTGCGTGACTACCGACCCGGCGATCCCCGGCGACACATTCACTGGCGGAGTTGGGCACGCACCGGCAAGCCTGTCGTCAAGGAGTTTCAGGACGAATTCTTTGTGCGCCACGCCCTCATACTGGATACCTACGCCACCCCGGAACAGGCCGACCGCTTCGAGGAAGCCGTCTCTGTGGCTGCGTCCGTGGTGAGTGCGCCGGTGGCGAACGATGCCCTGCTGGACCTCATGTTCGTGGGCAGCAAGCCGTATCGTTTCACCGCTGGCAGGGGCCTGGGGAGCGTCGGTCAGTTCCTGCAGGTGCTGGCCTGTGTCGAGGCGGCAACGGCGCAGCCGTTCCGAACCCTGGAGCAAGCCGTAAGCGCCCATGCGTCGGAGCTCAGCGGCTGCATCTGTGTGCTTCTCGCCTGGGATGGGCAGCGCCGCCGCCTGGTGGAGGGGCTCCAGAGGCGGGGCTTGCCCCTGCTGGTGCTGGTCGTCACAACAGCGGCCGAGGGTACGCCCCTGGAGCCGGGACCCCTGGCCGATACGCCCAACCGGCTGCATGCCCTCCAGGTTGGCCAGGTGCAGAAAGGGCTGGACTGCCTGTGAGTCCGCCCGTCGGTTTGCTCGGGGCGGGGTTGCTGTTCTGGGGCTGGCACGCCCAGTTGCTCGTTCTTGCCGTTCCCATGGCGGTGCTCGCCGAAGCCCCACGGCATGTCCCCTGGCGCTGGGAGTTTTCCGACCGGGATCTGAACCGCCTCTCAGACTTCACCAATCTGCTGTTCGCCGGCGGCGCGTTCTACCTGTTCGCCCGCCATGGCCCGCACGGCGTGTATGCGGTGATTCGCTGGATGCCTGTGGCGCTGTTCCTGCTGGCCGCTGCCCAGCTCTACAGCACACGGGGCAGCGTGAGCCTGGGCAGCCTGTTCCTCAGCGTCCGTCGCTATCAGGCAAGCGGCATGCAGGCAACGGCCCCGCGGATTGACCTGAGCTACCCTTACTTCGCCACCTGTGTCGTGGCCGCCGGCGTGGCTGCTCACGACACATCCTGGCTCTACCCTGGCCTGCTCGTGCTGTTGGCGTGGAGCATGAAGGATATCCGGCCGCGCCGTTACCCGGTGCGTGCGTGGGCAGGCCTGCTGCTTCTCGCAGCCGCCTTGGGCTTCATGGGCCAGTGGGGCATTCTGAACCTTCAGCTTACCGTGGAAGAGCTGGTGCTGGCCTGGTTCAAGGACCGACCATGGAGTGATACCGACCCTTACCGCTCTCGAACGGCCATCGGCCACATCGGCAGGCTGAAGTTCTCCGAGCGTATCGTGCTGCGGGTCACACGGCTTGATGAGAGTACGGTTCCGCTGCTGCTTCGCCAAGCCAGCTACCAGACTTACCGGGGCACGGCCTGGCATGCCGACCAGCAGGCCTTCCGGGCTTTGCCCCGGGGAACGGAGCCTGGCAGCTGGTTGCTGGGGGAGCATACGGCGGGCGGCAGCGTGATCGACGTCGCCGGCCCCATCCAGCGGGGACGCGCCGTGCTGGCCATCCCCGGAGGCGCCTTTCGCATCGAAGGCCTGCCGGCGCCGGTCCTTCGTGGCAACGATCTGGGTGCGGTTCGTCTCGACGACGGGCCGGGCTTCATCAGCTATCGTGCGCGCTTCACCCCGGCATCTCGCCGCGACCGACCGCCCATGCCTGCCGACGGCGTGGTGCCTAAACCTCAGCAGGCCAGCATCGAGCGCATCGCCCGTGAGCTTGCGCTGCGCAACCAGGACCCCGGCACGGTCATCGAGCGCCTGGGCGCTTTCTTCGAAGAGTTCCGGTACTCGCTGGCACCCAGTTCCGAGCTGGACGACCTGCCGCCCCTCGCCCACTTTCTTCTTCACAGTCGCCGGGGCCATTGTGAGTACTTCGCGACAGCGACCGTGCTCCTGCTGCGCGCCGCTGGAATACCCAGCCGGTATGCCACCGGCTATGCCGTTCAGGAACAGGCAGGCGGCCGGGACACCTACGTGGTGCGGGCGCGGCACGCCCACGCCTGGGCCCTGGCTTACGTCCATGGCCAGTGGGTGGACGTGGACTTCACACCCGCCGAATGGGCGGCGTTGGAGGAGCAAGAGGCGTCCTGGTGGCTGCCTGCGTACGACCTGCTCTCGGCGGCCGCCTTCTCTTTTTTCCGTTGGTGGTCGAGCGGCAACAGCGACGTAACCGCGCCCTGGATTCTCTGGACGTTGGTGGCTCTGCTGGGGCTGTTGGTCGGCTGGCGCCTGTCTCGTCACAAGCGCGCGGCCGTCAGCGCCGGACACCGGCCAGGGCGGGGCTCCCCGGACGCCCGGCGCGGCCAACAGTCGGAATTCAGCCGGCTACTGCCACATCTGGAGACAAGCATCGGTCCACGTCGCCCCGGTGAGACCTTGCAGGCGTGGCTTGGCCGGCGAAGCCGCGACACCCATTCCGCGGTTCTCCGGGAGGCCCTGGTCCTCCATTACCGCTGTCGTTTCGACCCGAACGGCCTGAGCAGCCGGGACAGGGAACGGCTGAAGGCGCTGGTCGACGCCTGGCTCGCTGCAAACGCAAGGGAACGGTGAAGGGCGTTCGGCCGAGAAATCCGGGCTAACGGTTCAAATCCAGTTCTGCGTGCAGTCCAAGTGCACGCGCACCTCACGCAGCCCGTCGACCCCGTCCAGCATGACCGCCAGAGGGGAGCGTTTCTTGAAATGCCGGTTGGGCTGATTCAACCAGTACTCTGCCATGCTGCCGCTGCGCGGATAGGCGGTCCGCAGACAGTCCTGTATGGCCAGGAGCTGCTCGGCGCGGTGCAGCTTGTCGGCGTCCTGGGGGAACGGGGAGCCCTGTCGCAAGCGACGTAACTCCCGGCCTGCCGTCCCTTCCGGGTAGCCCATCAGCGCCAGCTGATTTTCCGACGAGAGCCCCCACTGCTCGAACATGTCCATCAGCACGCCCGCCAGATTCCGACGATCATCCTCAGTCAGCACTTTTTGCATAGCAAACCCGTGTTTCCAGCCCTCATGCTTCGCTACCTAGCTGATCCGAAATACGCTACGAGCTGCCCCGGCCGGGTCCCACGCCAGCTGTATCGCCGTTTGTGATGGATATTTCCGTGCAGCTATCAGCCCGGATTTCTCACCAGGCGGACCTCGGAGCGCAGATTATGTTGGCAAACTCAACACGTTGGCTTCACCGAGCCGGCCTTCCTTGTGAACAGCCTGTCCTATTCGGTTCTTGGCCCACTCTGGCTTTGCATCTTGACCGGTCCCCCTTGAGACATAGCTACAGCTATGCCTCT
>JASJBY010000142.1 GCA_030066245.1 Gammaproteobacteria bacterium | reverse complement strand
ACGGGCTGCGAACGATATCTCCACCTGTACCCGCGTAGCGCCGCCCACCGTCAGCAAAGTGCTCAAGCTACTATCCCGCGCCGGCTTGGTTGCATCGTGCCGGGGCGCGAGGGGCGGATATCGGCTCTCGCGGCGGCCAGAGCAGATCTCCATAGCTCAGGTCATTGACGCCCTCGAAGGGCCCGTGGCCCTGACCGAGTGCAGCAGCGAGACGAGCCACTGTGTGCAAGAGGCGCACTGCAGCATTCGCGGAAACTGGCAGCGGATTAATGGCGTTATTCGCCGGGCATTGGATGGCGTCAGTCTCGCGGAAATGGTTCTTCCCGCCGTCCCGCGCGAAATAGACGTCAGCGGCTTGGCGGTCACGCGCCAGGCGGAGGCTTAGTCGAATCCATCACGCCATGAGCGCAGCGGGATCTAAACCCGTTGACTTTGACCGTTAAAAGCTGAGTAAAATACTAGGAATTAACCAACCTACGTTGGGAGAAGAAAACGATGGCTGCATCCACCGACCATGTCGAAGATCTGGTAGGTAAAGAGTACGAACACGGTTTCGTAACCGATATAGAAGCGGAGACGGCGCCCCCGGGTCTGAGCGAGGACGTGGTCCGGTTTATATCGGCCAAGAAAGACGAACCCCAGTGGATGCTCGACTGGCGTCTTAAGGCATACGAGCATTGGCTGACCATGCAGGAGCCGCGGTGGGCCCACGTACATCACCAGGCCATAGACTACCAGGCAATCTCCTACTATTCGGCCCCCAAGACGAAAGACGACGGTCCGAAAAGTCTGGATGAAGTGGACCCGAAACTGCTGGAGACCTATGCCAAGCTGGGGATTCCCCTGGAAGAGCAAAAGGCCCTGGCGGGTGTCGCCGTGGACGCGGTATTCGACAGCGTATCGGTTGCGACAACCTTCAAGGACAAGCTTGCCCAGCACGGCATCGTGTTTTGCTCCATGTCCGAGGCCATTAAAAACCATCCCGATCTGGTACAGCGTTACCTTGGAAGTGTCGTGCCCCAAGGCGACAACTTCTTCGCCGCCCTCAACTCCGCCGTTTTCAGCGACGGGTCGTTCGTATACGTTCCCGCCGGCGTACGCTGTCCCATGGAGCTGTCGACCTACTTCCGCATCAACGCGTCCAAGACAGGTCAATTCGAGCGCACACTTATCATCGTCGACGAAGGCGCTTACGTCAGCTATTTGGAGGGGTGCACAGCGCCCATGCGCGACGAGAACCAGCTTCACGCCGCAGTGGTCGAACTGGTCGCTCTGAAGGATGCGGAGATCAAGTATTCCACGGTGCAGAACTGGTATCCCGGCGACGAGGAAGGCAGGGGCGGTATTTACAACTTCGTCACGAAGCGGGGCGACTGCAGGGGCGATAATTCAAAGATCTCGTGGACCCAGGTGGAAACGGGTTCGGCAATCACCTGGAAATATCCCAGCTGCATCCTGCGCGGCGACAACTCCGTCGGTCAGTTCTACTCCGTGGCGCTGACCAACAACCGCCAACAGGCCGATACGGGTACGAAAATGATCCATATCGGCAAGAATACCAGCAGCACCATCGTCTCCAAGGGAATATCCGCCGGCCACGGCCAGAACGCCTATCGCGGTCTGGTGAAGTTCGCCAAAGGCGCTGAAAACGCCCGCAATTATTCCCAGTGCGATTCGCTTCTGATGGGGGACAAGTGCGGAGCGCACACCTTTCCGTATATCGAAGTCAGCAATCCCACGGCCAAAGTCGAGCACGAGGCATCCACGTCGAAAATAGGCGAAGACCAGCTCTTCTACTGCATGCAACGCGGGATTTCCGAGGAGGATGCCGTATCCATGATTGTTAATGGCTTCTGCAAAGAAGTGATGAAAGAGCTGCCTATGGAGTTCGCCGTGGAAGCACAGAAGCTACTTGGCATAAGTCTGGAAGGGGCGGTCGGCTGAGTTGTTGCGCGGCAAACGGGCGGTGGTCACTCAGCTAATCGAAAGGGGAATGAAAATGCTCGAAATCAGCGATTTGAGGGTGAGCGTTGGGGGAAAGGACATCCTCAAGGGCATCAACCTGACGGTCAACGCTGGAGAAGTGCACGCCATCATGGGCCCTAACGGCTCCGGCAAGAGCACGCTCTCCCACGTCATTGCGGGTCGCGAAGGCTACGAAGTAACTGGCGGCAGCGTGCTCTACGGCGGCAAGGATCTGATGGAAATGGAACCTGAGGAGCGCGCCCGGGAGGGTGTGTTCCTTGCCTTCCAGTATCCCGTAGAGATACCCGGCGTGAACAATGTCTACTTCCTGAAAGCGGCTGTGAACGCGGTACGCAAGCACCAGGGCCTTGACGAGTTGGATGCCATCGACTTCATGAAGCTGGTCAAGGAGAAAGCCAAGGCGGTCAAAATGGACGAATCGCTTCTGAAACGCGCCGTCAACGAGGGCTTTTCCGGCGGTGAGAAGAAGCGCAACGAAATCTTTCAAATGGCTGTCCTGGAGCCCAAGCTGGCGGTCCTTGACGAGACCGACTCGGGACTTGACATCGACGCCCTGCGCATTGTCGCTGAGGGCGTCAATAGCCTGCGGAATGAGCATCGCTCTATCATGCTGGTGACCCACTACCAGCGACTGCTCAACTACATCGAGCCCGACTACGTACACGTGCTGGCCGACGGGCGCATCGTAAAATCGGGTGATCGGCGGCTGGCGGAAGAGCTCGAAGAGCGCGGGTACGGCTGGGTGCTGAAGCGGGAGGTCGCGGCGTGAGCGGGCAATCGACCTCGGTTGCGCAGACACCGGCGATGAGCGCCAGCGTCGTTGACCATTACCTTAGCGAGCACGCCGCGGTGGGGCCGACGCTTCCGGCGCTGGGCGTGGCTTGGATAGACGGCCTCCGTCGAGAAGGGCGGGACGCGTTCGCCAAGCTCGGTTTCCCGACTCCTCGGGATGAGGCGTGGAAATACACCCGGGTTGCGCCGATCGAGAAGCGTGCGTTCAGACTTCAGGGCGAGCTCTGCATCGGGTTCGACGAAGACGACATCGCACCGTTCTTGCTCCCCACGCTTGCCTGCCACCGCCTGGTCTTTGTCAACGGCCGCTATGCGCCACCGCTGTCGAAACCTGGAAAGCTGTCCCCTGGCGCACGTCTGATGAGCATGGACAGGGCACTACGGGAGCATGCCGACCTCCTTGAGTCTCATCTGGGCCGCCATGCCGACCCAAGCGCCAACGGCTTCACAGCGCTGAACGCGGCATTCATGGCAGACGGCGCCTGCTTGATACTCGGAGCTCGAACAAGGCTGGAGAAGCCCGTGCATCTGGTCTTCCTCTCCATTCCCCAGGAGGAGCCTGTCGTGGCTCATCCTCGTAACCTCGTTGTGGCTGGCGAGGGTAGCCAGGCACAGGTCATAGAGAGCTACGCCAGCTTGGGAACGGGCACTTACTGGACAAACGTGGTGACGGAGCTGGTAGTCGGAGAAAACGCCACGCTGGATCACTACCGCATCCAGGAGGAGCATACCAGGGCGTTCCACGTGGCGACCCTACAGGCACATCAGGCGCGAGACAGCCGACTGCGGTCTCATTCGGTTTCCTTCGGCGCGCAGCTGGCGAGAAACGATATTAACGCGCAGCTGGATGCGGAAGGGAGTGAGTGCGTCCTCAACGGCCTTTTCATGGCGGACGGACGCCAGCACGTTGATTTTCACACGACCGTCGAGCACGCGCGGCCTCACGGCAGCAGCCAGGAGTACTTCAAGGGCATATTGGACGGGCGTTCACGCGGTGTCTTCAACGGCCGGGTGCACGTACACCCAGGTGCTCAGAAGACCGACGCCATGCAGTCCAACAGAAATCTACTTCTTTCCAAGGACGCCGAAGTGGACACCAAGCCAGAGCTCGAGATCTACGCTGACGACGTGAAGTGCAGTCACGGAGCGACAGTGGGGCAGCTTGATCCCGACATGCTTTTCTACCTCCGCGCACGCGGCATCGATGGTGCAACAGCCCGTGGCCTTCTCACCTACGGCTTTGCCCAGGATGTGATCGACCGCATGCCCATACCCCAGGTACGCGAACGCCTGAGCCACACCCTGCTCACACGCGTGCCGGACGCGGAGCACGTCAAGGGGATGGTGTGAGCGCCCCGAGCCCAACGCAGTTCCGCCCGACCTTCCCTGTGGAGCGGATCCGTGAGGATTTTCCGATTCTTCACCAGGAGGTGCGAGGCAAGCCACTCGTCTACCTTGACAATGGTGCGACGGTACAGAAACCCAACGCGGTCATCGACGCAACGGCCCGCTACTACCGCCATGACAATGCCAATGTTCACCGTGGCGTGCACGCGCTCAGCGAAAGAGCGACAGCAGCCTACAATGCGGCGCGGAGCACTGCGCAACGGTTCATCAACGCTGATGACCACCGCGAGATTGTCTTCGTCCGAGGCACCACGGAAGCGATCAACCTGGTGGCCCAGACCTGGGGTAAAGCCAACGTGGGTCCAGGCGATGAAATCATCCTCACGGAGCTGGAGCACCACGCAAACATCGTCCCTTGGCAGCTGCTATGCGAGCAGACGGGCGCCAAGCTGCGTGTTGCACCCATCGACGACCGGGGTGACGTGATCCTGGAGGTTTACGCGGAGCTGTTCAGCGAAAGGACCAGACTCGTTGCGGTCAGTCATGTTTCAAATGCCCTTGGCACTATAAACCCCATCAGACGCATGATAGAGACGGCCCACGCTCATGGGGTGCCGGTGCTCGTGGACGGGGCCCAGGCAGCCCCCCATATGCGTATCGACGTGCAGGAGCTGGACTGCGACTTCTATGCATTCTCCGGGCATAAAGTCTACGGGCCTACCGGAATCGGCGTTCTTTACGGCAAGGCGGCTCTGCTCGACGCAATGCCACCCTATCAGGGCGGCGGCGATATGGTTCGCAGGGTCAGTTTCGAAGGTACCGACTTCGCACCCATTCCGTACAAATTCGAAGCGGGCACCCATAATATCGCGGGCGCCATCGGACTCGGCGTCGCACTGGACTACGTTAATGGAATCGGCTTGGAGAGCATCGCAGCGCATGAGCATCGTCTATTGAGCTACGCCACGGAGGCGCTGGCGGACATGAACGGTCTCCGCATTATAGGTACCGCGCGGGAGAAAGCGGGGCTGCTTTCCTTCGTCATCGAGGGCGCCCATGCCCACGACATTGGCACGATCATGGACGTTCAGGGTGTGGCGATACGGGCAGGGCACCACTGTGCTATGCCGGCGATGCAGCGGTTTGGCGTAGCGGCCACGGCGAGAGCGTCGTTCGCTGCGTACAACACACTGGAAGAGGTCGACGCTTTGGTGACGGGGATCACGAAGGTACGCGAGGTATTCAGACTATGATGGAACTCCGGGAACTCTACGAAGAGCTCATACTGGACCACAACCGGAATCCTCGGAATTACCCACGAAAACCTGACGGCGCCAACCACACGGCACACGGATTCAATCCCCTGTGTGGCGACGAGTTCACGGTGCACCTCCACGTCAAAGACGGGGTCGTCCAGGACGTGGGCTTTGAGGGCGCCGGCTGCGCTATATCCACTGCTTCAGCTTCGCTGATGACCGAGGCGGTGAAAGGTAAAAGCGTGGAACAGGCCGAATCGCTGTTTGCAAATGTACATAAATTGCTGACCGACGAGTCGGAGCAGGACACGACCGATCCGACGGAACTGCTGGGAAAGCTCTCGGTGTTGATAGGTGTCAAGGAGTTTCCCCTGCGGGTCAAGTGTGCCACGCTGGCATGGCACACGATGCACGCAGCCATAAAGGACGACGAGGATACGGTCACGACAGAATGACGTTTTGTAGGTTGTAGGTGGTAAGTCGGAGGTCGGGGAAGAGAGGCGCGCGAGACGTCGGCGTGGAACCATGCAGGTGAGCAAGAGCTAATCAGACATTTCGCCGAATTAATCCACACCGACACTAGATAAATCCTAGACCCTGCGGCGATACTCTCCACGGTCTACGACCTACGAGTGACGAGTTACCATTCAGCCGACAGGCGCGTAGCAGCTTAAAGACGTGGCAGACAAAAGCACAGCCGATAACGCATCGTTGCGGGAGCAGGTGACAGGCGCGCTCCGTAATGTTTACGATCCGGAAATTCCCGTTAATATCTACGATCTGGGTTTAATCTATGAAGTGCGAATCGACGAGCAAGCCGCTGTCAGCGTGGACATGACGTTGACAGCACCGGGCTGCCCCGTTGCCCAGACTTTTCCGGGCACCGTGGAGCAGGAGATAATGAAGGTGCCCGGGGTGACGTCAGCGCATGTGGAGATCGTTTGGGACCCGCCGTGGACGCCGGAGCGGATGAGCGAGGCGGCTAAGCTCGAACTGGGCATGCTGTGAACGGAAATCCTGTTCTCGAGGCGAGGCGCCCATGGAGGGACGACGGGCGGGCATCTCCGGGAGGTTACCCGTACACGGCTCTGCGGTTTCCTCCTGCACGACCGACAAGTCGCCCTAAGAGAGTTCCGTACGCCGTCGGTGAGGGCTTTTTCGCATCCTGCTTGGCACCGCCTGACGCGCTCGCGTTCCTGGAGCACACCCGTGTCTGAGTGGGTGCACGTGGCGCTCGTCGCCGAATTTCCCAGCGGCGAGCGCAGAGCGGTGGATGTGGAGGACATAACCGTCATTGTCTTCAACCTCAATGGAGACTACTTTGCCATCGAGGACGTTTGCACCCATGACTACAGCAGCTTGGACGAAGGTGAGCTTGACGGCGATGAGATCATCTGTCCCCGCCACGGCGCGCGCTTCAACGTTCGCACGGGAGAAGCGTTGACCGCGCCGGCCTATGAGGCGATCGCCACTTTCCCCGTGCGCGTGCACGACGGGAGCGTGCAGGTGAAAGACGAGCGCTGGGACTGAGCGTCCCCGGGGCCGTTCGCCACGAAAGAGGCTGAGGGTGGCAGGCAACATGCCGACTGGGTTACCCTGAGGGGGAGCCTCCAGGTAATGCCGGACGCGGGAGGTGGTGGACCAGCCCGCTGCCCATGCCCTCAAGGCTGCCCGAGCGGCGCCTTTCCAGGTGTCCCCCTTAGGCTATTGGACACCCGCCATATCGTCTCTCACGGTGCCGCAGAGAGGACTGAATCCGGGGAGAGGTCCGATGGAGCACGGCGAAGTCAACGGGAACCAGCGTTTCAGTTCCAGCAAGACGCTGGAAGATATCATCATGACGGCCATGTCGTTCGAGCGCACGGCCCACGAGTTCTACACCAACCTGAAGAGCAGGGTCGATAAGCCTATGCGTGACCTGGTGCATGAGCTTGCGGAGGAAGAGACGCGTCACTACAAGCTCCTGGAAATCATGCATTCGCGACCCGACCTGCGGGAGCAGATCGCGACGCGGATCGCCGCTCCTCCCAGCGATCAGCAGTTCTCAAACTACGTCCATTTGCCGGATTTGGGTGACCATCCAGACGAGCAGACCATTCTCCAGTACGCTATGGCGCGTGAACACGCCGCCATGGAGCAGTACCGCGCCCTGGCCGCGGAAGCCCCCGAAGGTCCCATCCGGGACCTGTTCAAATACCTCGCAGACGAGGAACTCGCCCACAAGGCGGATCTGGAGCAGCGCTACTACGAGCTGGTCTACACGGCCGATCTGTAGCCGGTACCTGCGAACTGGCAGGCTGCGTGCGCCGACTCGTCAAGGCGTTCGGCACGAGCTGCCCGCGGTCCCAGGCTCAGATTCTCGACTGCGCTCGCAAAGACGAGACGGCGTGTCCCATGTGGTGGCACGCCCTGGGAAGCTGTCCCGATGCGGCCCGGAGGGAGGCTGCGGGACGCCACCCGGCGCCTTGTTGCATCTGCATTCCTCCCCTAAGCTTGTGCGTGTCGAGACCACCGTGGGGGTGGTACATGAACCTCTGGACAGGAGAAAGGACATGCCGATTGAATTGCAAGGGAAGGTCATCGAGACCGACGAGGAAGGTTATCTGGTTAATCCCGGTGACTGGGCGGAGGACGTGGCCGAGGCTCTCGCAAGGAGTGAGAAGGTAGCCATGAGCGAGACCCACTGGGGTCTGGTGGACTACTTCC
>JASJBY010000141.1 GCA_030066245.1 Gammaproteobacteria bacterium | reverse complement strand
CGAACGGGTTGCCCATGGATGGGCAACCCTGGACCATCTAGCGTAGCGGGAACGCGAAGCGCGGATGGAAGGGGGATCGGTCAAGATGCAAGGCCAGAGTGGGCCAAGAACCGAATAGGACAGGCTGTTAAAAGGAAGACCGGCTCGGCGAAACCAATGTGTTGACTTTGCCAACATGATCTGCGCTCCGAGGTCCGCCTGGTGAGAGATCCGGGCTAGGCCAGGATCCAGAATAGCGTTGATGCGAGGGTGAGACTGGCAACGGTAACCGGGAGCCAGTTCTGCCAGGTTGGAACCGGCTCCTCCGCTGGAGCGGACGTCTGGCGAGGCGGGTGCATGGCGGCGCCTGCGCTCAGCGAGTCCAGCAACTCGGCACGTTGCGCGCGATAGGTCTCGAGGGGGATCTCCTGCTGGACGTATGCGCGGGCCAGCTTCTGGAGGCGTTCGTCACCCATGTCTTGTCCACGTCCGCTCGGTCTTTGCGGCGCTGTTCCGATGTCAGGTCCCTTCTCCGCTCAAGCGTCGTGCCAAACGATCCCGCAGGCTGTCGAGAATCGGACTTCCGGATGTATTGGCGGCACCAACCTCCAGAAGTTCACCGGCGCGCGCCAGGTCGCCGTCCGCCATCGCTTTCTCCACCTCCTGTGCATACAGCAGCGGCAGCCGCCGGCTGCTGAGCAGCGGGTGGTTCGGTGCTACCTGCCGAAGTATTACCAATACGTCGACCATATCCTCCTGTCCCTCGACGGGCAACAGCCTTCCCTGGTCGGCGTTCCGGCCATAACGTTCCGTGAGGGAAGCCAGAAGTTCATCCCGGGATGCCTCCAGAGCGGAGGACATGAGCAGGACCCGGGCGGAGTCCGGAAAGAATTTTCTCGCCGCGTGCACCTGCTGCTCTGCGCCCGGGTAGTCGTACCTCTCCAGGTCCACGTTGAAGGCGCGTTGGGCACGGCGCTCGTACAGGCCGATGATGGCTTCGCGATTGGCGTCGAGCACCGCGTCTCGCGACTGTGGACCCAGATCTTCCAGCGAGGCGATGGCGGCCATGGCTTCAGGCTCCGAGCCGGCCTGGATGATGGCGGACAGGCGCTGATTACGCTTGCCGGCCAAGTGTCCGGTAACCGGCTGATATGCCACCGCAGCCGCCAGAAGCAGAGCTGTCACGCCTGCCGCCATCATTCGCAGCCGCCGGTCGCGGTCAGGCGAAATGGCGTTCAGGAACTCTTCCACGCTGGCAGTCCGGTCATCGCGGTCGAATGCAAGGGCCCTTCGCAGGCCCTGAAACTGCCGCCTATCCAGGCCGGGTACCGGTTTCGGTCGTAAGTACTTGGCCCTGGCGCGAGGCGCGGCAAGCCTGTCGAACGGGTGGTGCCCCGCGATCAACTCGTAGGAAATACAGGCCAGGGCATAGATATCGTCACGCGGGTCCGGAGGCAGGGCGTCGAACATCTCGACGCTGGCGTATGCCGGAGTCAGCGCGCCCAGATCCCCGGGGTCGAACAGCGTCCTGTCACCCTCGACGTCCGAGCGCGTCTTGGAGGCCCTCGCAATCCCGAAATCGAGCAGCTTCACACGACCATCCTCGGTCACGAAGCAGTTGCCCGGTTTCAGGTCCGAGTGCACCAGTTCGTGCTTGTGAGCGTAGTCGAGAGCAGAGCCGAGCTGCTGGATAATTTGCATTGCCTGCCCGAGGGGCAATCCCGCAGGCCGAGCATTGCGAATCATGCGGCTGAGCGGTTGGCCCTCGAGCAGCTCCATGGTCATGAAGATGGTGTCGCCATCCCGGTCGAAGTCGTAAACGGTTGCGATGTTAGGGTGGGCCAGGCGCTGGGCCTTGCTGGCCTCCCGCTGCAGCGCTATGAAGCCGCCGCGTTGAGAGCGCAGATCGCTGGCCAGGAGCTTGATTGCAAGAAACGGGTTCTTGTCACCGGCTTCGACCTTCAAGCGGTCCACTGCCCTGTAGACCACGCCCATGCCGCCCTCGCCGAGCGGCTGCTGCAGTTCGAAGCGGTCCTTGAGCACGAAGCCCGGACCTATGGCAGATTGTCCGCTGGCGGACGCGCGCTGCTTGCCAAGACCGGACTCCGTTGGCTGATTGGCGGTCGGTTCAGCGAAAAGAAAACGGGAACGGGACGAGCGCACCTCACTCCAGGACTGCGGCAGACCGCGGCCTGCGTGCTCGGTCGTCGGCGTAGTGTCGGGATGGCGATCGGTGAGGTCTCCCGTGGTGTTGGCCCCGTCCTGGGGATGACCGTTATTCGCTTCGCCCCGGCCCGTAGCGGCGGTTGCTCTGATCTTGAACTCTGTGGAGATTTCATTGGCGTCCGCGCTGCTGGCGGGCATGTGGCCGCTCGATGCGGCCGGCGGCAGCAGTTTTTGCAGCGCCCGCGAAACGGGTTCGGGAAGACCCCGCTCCTCGGCGGCCTTTATGGCCTGGCGGGTGGAGGCGGATTCGCGCGGATCTCCGGTGATGGCAACGGACAGGTGCTCCGCCAGCGACGTGAAGTTGACCTCGCCACGCAGATAAGCGTCAAGGTGGGACTTGAATCGGCTCAACCCTGAGCACCCATTCGCTGGTCCGCCATTCTCACCAAGCGGCTGCAGAGCGTCAGTTGGTTGGTGGCGAGGGCGTCGCGGGCTCCAGGAGCCGGACGGTTATGGCGGTAACGTTATCCCGTGCCCGATGGCTCAGGGCGAGATCCACGAGCGCGCCACTCGCCCCCCGCATGCCGTGCTTTCGCAGTGTGCCGGCGATAGTCTTCTCGGGGACCTCTCGGCTCAGGCCATCGCTGCAGAGCATGAAGATGTCTCCCGCCTGGGCGTCGCAGACATCGATATCCAGGCAAAGTCTGTCCGCGGCGCCTACCGCCCGCGTGATCAGGTTTGCGTGAGGATGATTCTCCGCCTCTGAGCGGTTGACTATGCCCATGCGGACCAGGTCCTCAACCAGGGCATGGTCGTGGGTGAGTCGCTCCAGGCATTCGTTTCGATAACGGTAGACCCGGCTGTCACCAGCCCAGAGACAGACGGCGTGTCGCTGAAATATCAGCAGCGCCGCGACGGTCGCTCCTATTGTCTTCAGGCCGCGCTCGGCGGCATAGGCCCGCAGCTGGTGGTTGGCCGCGAGCAGCTGATCTTCGACCTCGTCGACGAAGCTGCTAAGGGACGTCGGTGCAGCCACCTGGCGCAGGCCTTCCACAAGCATGGCGCTGGCAACCTCGCCGCGCGCATGGCCTCCCATGCCGTCGGCGACCGCCCACAGTCCAATGTCGGGACGCTCGATGTAGGCGTCCTCGTTGATTTCCCGCTCCGCCCCCGGGTCCGTGCGCGCCGATGAGGTCCAACGCACGGACGAAGCCCCTGCAAGGGCCGGCTGCGCCGCGGCGGACACGTATTCCTGTTTATGCGCCAAACCCACCGATTAAGCTCGTTTTCAGATGCTTGGGCCGTTCATCTAAGACTAGTTGAAGGCGTATGGCGCCGCAAAACAGTCTGCCCTCGGACTGGAAGTCAGGTGCGGCGCGCATCACACTGGTAGAAGAGCGGCAGCGGGCGGCCGGACTGATGCCGACCGTTCTGTCGCCATTGGCTGCGAGGGACATTCGGCGATGCTGTCGTATCCGGGTGTCTGTCTGCGTCGGTCTCGGTGCGGCTTGGACCAATCGGGTTATGGGGAAGGCGTGCCTGACACGTCGATTGGCGGCTATCTTCGACAGTAAGGCTGTGCCTGTTGCCTGATCATTCCGTAAGGAGCGGCTCCCAGTTCCGTCACTATCTGGAACAGTTGGGGAAGAATACCGATCCGCATGTGGGATTCTTCGGCCCTGAAAGCATCTACTGGCGTGTGAGTCGGGAACCTGTGCTGCTTCTGGTGGGCATGCGGGCTCTGCTCATGCAGATCGCTCATCCCAAGGTCGCACAGGGCGTAGCAGATCACAGCCGCTATCGCGAAGATCCGCTCGGGCGTGGCATCCGCACATTCACCGCGGTCTACGGGATCGTCTTCGGCAGCCGTGCCGAGGCCATTGAGGCAGCCATGGCCGTGCACACCGTGCATGGCCGGGTCCGCGGTAAAGTCCGCGACGCGCTGCCCACGGGGATGGACAGGCATTACGATGCCCGCGATCCGGAGCTGCAGCTCTGGGTTTCCGCCACCTTGATCGACTCCGCGATAGGGGCTTACGAGCTCTTTGTGGGGCCCCTCTCAGCGACGGAGAAAGAGGCGTATTATCAGCAGGGTAAAGTCTTCGGGCAGTTGTTCGGGGTGCCCAGGGCGCTATATCCTGCCCACTGGCCCGATTTCCAGCACTGGCTCGCGGATATGCTGGCCAGCGAAACGCTGACCGTCACGCCCACGGCGAGGGCGATCGTGGAAGGCCTGCTGAGCGGCACGCAGTTCGCTCGGCTCCTGGCGCCCGTGAACTATGCAGTGGCAGCCATGCTGCTGCCGGCGTCTCTGGTGGATGCCTTCGGCCTGCGTCGGGGGCGTGCAGTTCGTGCGGGATACTCTTCGACCGTCTGGCTGGGGCGGCTGCTGGTACGCTTTTGTCCAAGGCGCCTTTGCGGGGTCCCTCACGCACGGCGAAGCGAAAAGCGCCTGCGGCGGGAAGGCTTGTTGGGCTGCTGAGCGTTCTGCGCATCATGCTTGCAAGCGCGGGAAACCGGTCCAAAATATAGCGGCGGACAGCGCATCCATCTTCCGACGGAGACCCGAGGACGGCGAGCGTATGAATATTCACGAATACCAGGCCAAGTCGCTGCTGGCCAGGTTCGGCGTCACGGTCCCGCAAGGCAAGGTGGCGTTCACCCCAGCCGAGGCGGAAAGCGTGGCGCAGGAGCTGGGCGGGCCCGTATGGGTGGTCAAAGCACAGATCCACGCTGGGGGACGAGGCAAGGGCGGCGGGGTCAAGGTTGTCAACTCCCATGCGGAAGTCAAGACGGCCGCAGCGCACATGCTTGGCATGAATCTCGTTACCCACCAGACCGGACCCGAGGGCAGGGAAGTCAAGCGGGTCTACGTAGAGGACGGCTGCGACATCGCGCGCGAGCTTTATTTGAGCGTGTTGCTCGATCGAGCCACCAGTCGTGTAACCATCATGGCCTCCACGGAGGGTGGCATGGACATCGAAGAGGTCGCCGCCAAGACCCCCGAGAAGATCCTCAAGATTTCTATCGACCCGGCTATCGGTCTGCAGCCGTTTCATGCTCGCCGGTTGGCGTTCGGGTTGGGTCTGCAGGGAACGCAGGTGCGCACGGCGGTGAAGTTCTTTCAGGGTGTCTACCGGGCCTACGTCGAGCTGGATGCGAGTCTCGTGGAGATCAACCCGCTGGTGGTCACGGCGGACGGTTTCCTGATGGCCCTGGATGCAAAGATGAATTTCGACGACAACGGGCTGTTTCGCCACAAGGATATCGAAGACCTGCGGGATGAAGACGAAGAGGATCCCGCCGAGCTCGAGGCCAGTCGGCATGAGCTCAATTACATCAAGCTTGACGGCTCCATCGGCTGCATGGTCAACGGCGCCGGCCTGGCGATGGCAACCATGGATATCATCAAGCTTTACGGCGGGGAGCCGGCCAACTTTCTTGATGTCGGCGGGGGGGCAAGCGCCGAGAGGGTCACCGCCGCGTTCAAGATCATCATCTCTGACAGCAACGTAAAGGGGATCCTGGTCAACATCTTCGGTGGCATCATGCGTTGTGACACCATCGCGACGGGGATCGTGGCCGCCGCCAGGGAAATCGACCTGAACGTGCCGCTCGTGGTGCGACTGGAGGGCACAAACGTGGACCTGGGCAAAGCCATTCTGGCCGAATCGGGCCTCGACATCGTTGCGGCGGGAGATCTGGGAGACGCCGCGCAAAAGGTGGTCGCGGCCATCGGGGAGGCAGCGTAATGTCCGTGCTGGTGGACAGCAATACCAGGGTCATTTGTCAGGGCTTTACCGGTTCCCAGGCCACCTTCCATTCTGAACAGGCAATCGCCTACGGGACAACGATGGTCGGCGGTGTAACCCCGGGCAAGGGCGGTACCAGTCATCTCGGCCTTCCCGTCTTCGACACCGTGAGCGAGGCTGTGACGGCCACGGGTGCCAACGCTTCTGTCATCTACGTGCCGCCCGCTTTCGCGGCCGACGCCATCCTGGAAGCCGTTGACGCCGAGGTCCCTCTGGTGGTGTGCATTACCGAGGGCATACCGGCATTGGACATGGTGCGGGTGAAGCGGGTCTTGAAGGGCTCCCGAACGCGCCTGGTAGGACCGAACTGCCCGGGCGTCATTACCCCCGGCGAATGCAAAATCGGCATCATGCCGGGGCACATACACGCGGCCGGCACCGTTGGCATCGTATCGCGTTCCGGGACCCTGACCTACGAGGCCGTGGCCCAGACCACCGTGGTCGGGCTGGGCCAGTCCACCTGCATCGGCATCGGCGGCGACCCCGTCAGTGGCACCAGCTTCGTCGACTGCATAGACATGTTCCTGGGCGACCCCCGAACCGAATCCATCATCCTGATTGGGGAGATCGGCGGCACAGCGGAGGAGGAGGCGGCCGCCTTCGTCAAGCAGGCCGGGACCAACAAGCCCGTGGTTGCGTTCATTGCCGGCCTCACGGCACCGCCCGGCCGTCGCATGGGACACGCCGGCGCTATCATCGCCGGTGGAAAGGGTGGTGCCCAGGAGAAGATCGAAGCACTGCGTGGAGCCGGCATTCATGTGGCAGACTCGCCCGCGAGCCTCGGCACGACCTTGAAGAGCGTACTGGGGTAGTACTCTCGGGGCCCATCCCGGAGCACACCGCATCCGTGACCGGTTAAGCATTCGCGTTTGGGGGCGTGCCGGCACGAGCCGCCGGGACATGCCGTGAATACCTCCCCGTAGGCTCGACGGCCGCTACCCTTGCGGCCGACGGTCCCGGCAACTCATGCCGGTACAGCCCTAACCGAACACCAATGCGGAAACGCGTTCCGCGCTTTGTGAATTATTCACAGTACCAGGGTCGAAAACCTAACAGTCTAGCCCGCCGGGCATCCGTAAAGTTCTTTTCCGTAAGTCGCCGAATCGGTCGGGCGAAAAGAACAACGGAGGCCAGTCATGAAAAGAACCGCAAGATCCCTGTTTTTGTCCGGGCTGCTGCTACTGTCGGTCGAGCCCTGGGCGGCGTCGGATGAATGGCAAATCAGGATGCTGCATGAGCCCAGCCAGGCGCAGTTGGCGCTTGAGGAGAAAGGCCGGGTTTTCATCTATGACGGTCTGACCGACGCACAGGTGGAGCAGGCCATGGACCAGCAGTTCGGGCGCGTGGGCTCCATGATGTTCGTCCGCACCGTGGTTACGGGTGGTGACGAAGCGGGCGTGTCGGATCCGGAGTCCGGTGAACCGGTGCTCGAGGACGATGGATGCGATTGAACTGGGGGACGCCTGGATGCGCGGGCAGGCCGGCGGGGAGTCGAACGGAAAGCCCGCGGACCCGATGCTGGGCGACGGCTATTCGTGGGAGACAGTCGACGTGGGCTGTTTCCCGAACGAACCCAGCAGGGCACCCGCCAACGCAACCAGCGCGCCGGTGGCCCACACCAGTGAAGAGTCACCCGGTAGGACGACTGCCGCCATGGCGATGGCGCAGATCAGCAGCACGGTCTTCGCAGTATGGCTGAGTACGGTCACGATTCTGCTCCTTGCCAGCTTGGTTACTCGGCCGTCCCTATACCAGGTGCCGTTTGCCGAAGAACCTGGGTGTTGTTCGACCTGTATGCTCGAGACTATACAGGTTCCTGCGGGCGGGTTTTGTGAGGCCGTTGGCATCTCCCTACAGGCCGGTGTGAGGCTTGTCACAGGCTCAGCCACGTCTGTGATGGCCAGCGGATCGTATCGATGTTCGAAGGAGTCGAAGGCGGGCCACCCAGCTACCGGCTCGGAGCGTCGGCTCGGCTGACTCTCGCAAGGCCAGGACACGCCATCCGTGGCGTGCCCGCTCGGCGGAACGGCCATTCACCGGATGGCCGTTTGGATCCGCCTCTCCCGTAGCCTGGCGAG
>JASJBY010000140.1 GCA_030066245.1 Gammaproteobacteria bacterium | reverse complement strand
CGCCCAGCCTCCTAGCTGATCGTTGACCGCCCGATAGTCGATGATGGAGAAGCCGTCATCGGAGCTGTACGGAAAGAAAGGCAGCAAATGGACGCAGGAAAACGCACCGTCCAGATGCTCGTCGAGGAAGCGCCGTAGAGTCACCAAGGGCGCCTCGCCTCTAGCGCGGATCATGTCGCCGTAGGTCGTGAGCAGCGCGTCGTGCTGGCTCCAGGGCGTGGTCCCGCCATCGCCCGACTCATTCTTATGCGGGTCCCCGGGGTGCTGATATCGACCGGCCAGGAGGGCCAGCCGGCTCGTCAACCGGGGCGCCCGCTGTGCCCCGTAGAGTCGCGCCAACCGGGCCCGCAGGCGCCCCATTGACTCGCTTGGAAGAATCTTCACTGCTGTCTACTCGCTCGGGGTCGACGTGATCCGCGCCTAGTACGTCCGGGTCTTGATGTTGCTGATGAGCCTCTGCAGGCAGTAACGGAGCACAGGGTAGCTGTAGTATTTCCTTGCGACCTCGTAATTGTGTTCCACAAGCGCGTGCCGGTAGCCGTCGTCTGTGAGGATACGTCGCACTTCCTGCACCACGGCCCGGTCGACGAAGCCATCCATCACCGGCAGCCGGAAGCCTTTCGGCTCGATATCCCTGGCGAACACCGGGTATCGGTTCACCACGATGGGAACCCGGTGATAGACCGCTTCCAGGAAGGCGTTGCCGAAGCCTTCGTACATGCTCGGGAAGGTCACCAGATCGGCCGCCGGGTAAAGATCCTCCAAGGTGTAAATCTTGCGACCCTCATCGTCGAGCTGGCGTTGGTCACCGATGCGACCACCGAAGTAGCGCATATCGATACCTTCGTCCCTTGCCAGCTCAGTGACCCGATTTACATACTCGAAGCCCTCGTCGCCGGCGTCGTGAGATACGATGAGCTTGCAGGTTGGATCACCCAGCAGCCGCAGCAGGTCGATGGCATGCTCGATGCCCTTGCGGGGAATGACCCGCGTGGGCTGCAACACGAAGCGGTCCTGCGGCCCAAGACCCACCTCGTTGCGTATGTCCGATGCGTAGTCATCGGGCGGCGCCGGCGGGTTGTGAAAGTTCAACACATTGGGTATCAGCACGGAAGAAAGCCCCGCGCGCCAGGATAGCTCTTCGCGGGCGCTCTGGTTGATCACCACGTGTTGAAGGCTCGGACATCGCGGTGGAAACGAGGCGTTCAGATAGTCGTTGAGCGGCGAGATCTGAAAGCGCATGCGCTCCCAGTAGAAATCATGATGGTGCGCAATGGCCGGCATCTCCGTCTCCATGAGAAACTCCGTGATGGCAACGGCCAGGGGAACGTGCATCGGTATGGTGAGGGCGTTCTGGACCACCAGAACAGTGAGATCGAAGCGCTCGACGAATTCGTACAGGGTTTCCTTCAGATACTCGGCCAGCTCGCGAATGCGCGTGCTGACGCCGGCTGAGCGGCGCGTGTTGCCCCACAGCTGCTCGTTGATCCAGTCGTTCTCAGGGTGATGGAAATAGGACTCGGGAATGCACATGCTGACACTGGGAGCCCGGTCCAGTCTGCCGCCGTACCAGAAACTGATGTGCTTGTCCTCCCAAAGGACTTCCGCCCATTTTGCGGACTCCAGGGAAACGCCATCGGTCCCCGCGAATCGGGTCGATATGAAACCTACGTTCTCCGGCATAGTGGCCAGATCCTTTCTTGTTATACTGTCCGGGCTCGACAGCGCTGGAGCTTGTGTCGTCGCCGGTGCGACGGGTACATAAGCAACTATATCGCATCACGCAGGGGTCATCTTGAGGTGTCGCGCGGAACGGCGATTCAGCCGCAGCGACGGCCCGCCTCGAACGTCTTTGCCGGGGCCCGGAATACGGACGAAGAGAAGCCGTACAGACGCCGAGTATCCCCGCCAGCCGTGACATCAGGCCGGGAGCAGCCGTATCGAGACTTCAGATGATGCGTGTCGCCATCGTCCACAATCACTTGCACCCGGGCGGGGTCACGCGGGTCATCGAGAACGCGCTGGCCGCGCTGGCTGATTCCCGGGTGCGCGCTGCGGTTCTCACCGGTGAGCCGCCGCCAGCCGATGACCTGCCAACAGGGCGGCCGGCGGTCCTGGCGGGGCTGCGCTATGAAGAGCAGCGTCCGCCCTGCTCATCGGACGAGCTGGCGGCGGACCTGCTCGACACCGCCCGACAGGCCCTTGGCCAGAAGCCGGATGTCTGGCATTTTCATAATCATTCTCTGGGCAAGAACCTCGCGATACCCGGAGCCGTCCGCCGCCTGGCGGCTCAAGGTCATCGGGTGCTGCTGCAGATCCACGACTTCGCCGAGGACGGACGGCCGACGAACTACTGTCGCCTGACCCGGGAACTCGCCGATGACGATCCGGAACGACTCTCCGCCATCCTTTACCCCCAGGCTGAGCATGTGCACTACGCCGTTCTGAACGGCCGCGACAGGACGTTCCTGGCCGCGGCCGGCGTGCCGGAGACGCGGCTCCATCTGCTGCCGAACGCTATCTGGGTGCCGGCGCAAGAGGCTTCAGGCGAGACACCCCGCTTCCCAGGCGACCGGCTATGGCTCTACCCGACGCGGGGCATCCGACGCAAGAACCTGGGTGAGTTCCTGCTCCTGGCGGCCCTCGGGCGTCAAGGCGAGCACTACGCAACGACCCTGGCTCCGAAGAATCCGCTCGACCTGCCCGGCTACCAGCGGTGGTTGCGGCTGGTGGAAGAGCTCCGGCTGCCGGTGTCCCTGGGACTCGCCGATAATTCTCCCGCCAGCTTCGGCGCTCTGGTCGCTGCCAGTCACGCCCTGGTCACCACCAGCGTTGCCGAGGGTTTCGGTCTCGCTTTTCTCGAGCCCTGGCTCATGGGACGGGCTGTGCGTGGGCGCAACCTGGGAGAGATCACCGGCGAATTTCTCGACGCGGGCATTGACCTGGGCGGGCTGTACGACCGGCTGGAGGTGCCCGCCGATTGGCTGGCGCCGGGAGTGCTGGCAACCCGGGTACGCGAGGGCCTGAAAAGCTATCTCAGCGCCTACGGCCGGGGCTCCCGGCCTGACGACGTGGAGCGTGTGATCTCCGCCTGGATCCACGGTGGCCGGCTGGATTTCGGACGCCTGGACGAGGCGCTTCAGGAGTCGATTCTGCGGCGCGCGGTCGCGTCGCGGGAGGCGCGCGCCCAGCTTCGGCCTCGCGGCCTGCCCGATACCCCGCCCCCCGCGGCCCAGCTGCAGCAAAACCGGCGCGTGGTTCTCGAGCACTTCGGCCTGGCGGGCTATAGCCAGCGCCTCGAGGCTGTTTACGAGGCGCTCACACGCGCTTCACCAGGCCCCGTGGAGAGCATCTCCGGCGACAGCCTGCTGGACGAGTTCCTGCGCCCCGAACGCCTTTTTCTGCTGAGAACATGAGCATGAACTCACAACAGTCGGCGGACCATGCGTCCCTGGTGGAACGCATCAGGGCGCTGTCCCACACCCTCGAGCCCAGGCCCACGCACCTGGCGCCGCGCATCCTGAGCATGGAGGGGATCCGGGCCGTCCTGTTCGACGTCTACGGCACCCTGGTGGTGTCCGCCTCGGGAGACATCGCCGCAGGCGAGGAGTGCGCTGACACCCAGGCCTTCCGCGCCGCACTCGACGCAGCCGGCCTGAAGACTGCGTCGAGTGCGGATGGCGATCCCGGGGGACCGGCCCGGGTGGTCGAGGCCATCCGGGCATCCCATGCCAGGAGCCGGGCGCGGGGAATCGAGTATCCGGAGGTGGACATCGTCGCAATCTGGGGCGATGTGCTCTCGGGCCTCACCGATGCCTCCGCCGTGGAGACAGCCGCCCTGCGCCGGGCGGCGGTCGAGTACGAGTGTCGGCAGAACCCCGTGTGGCCCATGCCGGGCGCCGCCGCCCTCCTGGCCGGGCTTCGGGAGCGGAGTCTGCGCCTCGGCATCGTGTCCAACGCCCAGTTCTACACCCCGCTCATGCTCCAGGCGCTGCTGGGCGCGACACCCGGCGAGCTCGGCTTCGAGGCCGACATCTGTGCCTGGTCTTACCAGCACGGCCAGGCGAAACCCGCCACGGCCCTGTATCAGCTTGTCCTGGACGTACTGGCCCGCAGGCACGGCATCCCACCTGCGCAGGTGCTCTACGTGGGCAATGACCGGTTGAAGGATGTATGGCCGGCCTCCCTGCTGGGCTGCCGGACCGCCCTGTTCGCCGGAGACAGCCGCTCCCTGCGCCTGCGGGACGACGATGAACGGTGCCGTAACGTAGAGCCGGATTTGATCGTGACGGAGCTCGGCCAGTTGGCCCTGATCTGAAGACAGGGCCCGTCCGCGGCCCTGTAAAAAACGTGTAACAGGCCGGCCACACGGCCATCGGTCGGGCCTAATACCCTTGAATCGGCAAGGTTGTTGTGTCAGCCTTGATGTATATCAAACAAAGCACTCGCTCGCCAACAACAACCCGACCTCCGGGAGACTCCCAATCCCGCTCGAACCCGTGCCGTAGGAGGCTGTGACCATGATAAGAATGGCGCCGTTGCATCTGGCCACGTTCGTCGTCTGTTTCTTGTTTTCTTCCCTGGCACCTGCCGCGGAGAAGTGTCTGACCTGCCACGAAGGAATCGAGCCCATCGGCAAAGGTCCGGTCATGAGCAATTTGCCGTGTGTCTCCTGCCACAAGGGGAATGCTGACGCCACCACGGCGGAGCAGGCCCACAAGGGCATGTATGCCAATCCCTCCGATCTGCGGGTGGCAAAAGAGACTTGCGGCGGCTGCCACCACGAGGAGGTCCGCAACGCCTACACCGGTCTGCACGCGACAAGCGCGGGCGTCATCAGCGGCACCCGCTATGACGCCGGCGCCCAGGACCGCCACTCGAAGTACGCCAACTATGCGGTGAAGGCATTGAAGACCGGCCGACCCGGGACCGTGGCCGAGTTCAAGCAAGTGCCCTCCTACGACCCCAGCAAGCCTGACAGCGCCGACAATACGCCCGTGGACGATTACCTGCGCAACCAGTGTCTGCGCTGTCATATCTGGAGCGACGGACACCAACGGGACGGCGATTGGCGCGCCAGCGGCTGCGCTGCCTGCCACATGGTCTACTCAGATGCCGGCACCTACGAAGGCGGCGACAAAACCATCAAGAAGGACCAGAAGGACCGCCCGCGCATCCACCAGATGACGAGCAAGATTCCAGAGTACCAGTGCATTCACTGCCACAACCGGGGAGCCCGCACAGGGGTGAGCTTTATCGGCACCATGGAGAGCGACGGCTACGGAACGCCCTGGCGGCCTGATGGTGGCAAGCAGGGGAAACTCCACGGCAAGTTCTACAACCACCTGCAGGCGGACGTGCACTACCAGCGGGGTATGACCTGCATCGACTGCCACACCAAGAACGCCATGCACGGCGACGGCTATCTATACGAAAAGAAGCACTACGCCGTGGAGATCCGCTGTGTAAGCTGCCACGGAACGCCGACCACGGATCCCACCCTCGAGACGGTGCACGGCGACCCGTTGACCAACGTGAAGAAGGAGGGTCGGAAGTACGTTCTGACGGCCAAGCTCACAGGTAAGGAGCACAAAGTACCCGTGCTCAAGGGCGCCAAGCTGTCCAAGGAAGGGCACGCGGCCATGGTGGCCATTCCGACACATATGGAGAAGTTGGAATGCTACGCCTGCCATGCCCGCTGGGCGCCTCAATGCTACGGTTGCCACGCCAAACAGAACGTGGCGAAAGCCAGTGGCGACTGGATTAACACCAAGGACACAGCCGATCCGACCAAGGCCGGACGCAAGGAAAACCGGCAGAAGTCTGCCTTCGCCTGGAGCGAATCACGCTCCTATCTGCGCTGGGAAACGCCGGTGCTGGGGCTGAACTACAAGGGCAAAGTATCGCCGTTCATTCCAGGCTGCCAGGTCATCCTGACCCAGATGGATGGCAAGAAGAACCTGCGCAGCAACCATGTCTTCACCACCATCGATGGCACCAGCGGCCTGGCCCAGAACCCGGTGCAGCCACACACCATCAGCACCAAGTCCCGGAGCTGTGCCGACTGCCACATGAACACCAAGGCACTGGGACTGGGCAATGGTCACTACAATCTAGAGGCCAACTTCCCGGACGGCGCCGCGCCGGTGGACTTTGAGCTGGAGCGCATCGTGGATGAGAATGGCAAACAGCTGCAGGCGACCAACCATGTCGGAGCGCGGCCGTTCAACAAAGAAGAGCAGCAACGCATCGGCCGGGTCGGTACCTGCATGGCCTGTCATTACAAGGACGGGGTGAAGCTGGAAGGCAATGCGCCCAACGATGAGCTGCATCAGAAGGCCATACGCAAGATGTCAAAAATGAATTAGCGTTCAGCTATCGGCCGCGTTGAAACGGAGGGGCGCCGAGGCGCCCCTCCGTGCGTTCCGGAGCCGGCCGGGTCGCAGCACGGCGTCCTTGACGAATCGGGTGAATCGCCCCACCACCCTGATATGCCGTCACATTGGTTTTGAGGAAGTACTGGGCCCTGGGGCACCAGTGATGCCATCCCAAGATCTGACGACACCCGGCTATACTCTATCGCAGACCGCGCCGGCCCCGGCAACGACGCCCGGCCCCGGCGATCTGCTCAGCGACGCGGACCATGAAGCTGTTGACTGATGGAACGAAAGATCAGCGCCATCGACTTGAAACGCGGTATGTATGTCTCCCGGCTCGACCGGCCGTGGATTGAGACGCCATTCCTGTTCCAGGGCTTCGAGATAACCAGCGCTGAGGAAATTCAGCAGATCCAGGATCTCTGCGAGTACGTATTCATCGACATCGAGCTCGGCGAACCCGCCGAGCGATACCTGGAGAACGCCCCCGGTTCTGCTCCAGGGCAAACGAGCCCAGCGACGAGCGGCGCCGCCAGCGGCTCGAAGACCCCGACTTCTGAGCCCCCCTCAAAAACCATGACCGTCTATGAAGATACGGTCTCGGTTCAGGAGGAGGTGGAAGTCGCCAAAGAAATCCACCAGGAAATGCGCAGCGTGGTCCGGACCATGCTGGAGGGCGTGCGCGCCGGCAACAAGCTCAATGCGGCCGAGCTGCAGCGAACCGTGGACCTGATGGTTGAAAGCGTGCTGCGGAATCCGAATGCGTTCATGTGGCTCATGAGCTTGAAGAGCAAGGACAGCTACGCCTACACGCACTCCGTGAACACCTGCATCCTCGCGACGGCCTTCGGACGGCACCTGGGACTGAGCAAGCAGGGACTCAAAGTCCTCGCCACCGGTGCCCTGTTGTTCGACGTGGGCAAGGCCAAGCTCCCGGAGGAGCTGCTGAACAAGCCCTGCGAGCTGACCGACGAGGAGTTTGACCTGGCGAGAAAACACGTTCCATACGGCATAGAGCTCCTCAAGCAGACGAACGGGCTGGCCAAAGAAGTCATCAGCATGGTGCAATGCCACCATGAGCGCTACAACGGCAGTGGTTACCCCAAGGGTCTCAAAGGCAAACAGATCCCCATCTCGGCCCGGATAGCCGCCATTGTCGATTCCTACGACAGCATGATCAGTAACCGGCCCTACAAGAAGGCCGTGTCCCCCCATAGCGCCGTCAACACCATTTATCACCGCAAGAATGCCGACTTCGACGAAGCGCTGATCAAACGTTTCATGGAGTTCATCGGCGTCTACCCCACCGGCACCCTGGTGGAGCTCAGCACCGGCGAAGTGGGGATCGTGATCGCCCAGGACCGCGTGCGTCGGCTGCAGCCAACCGTTCTGCTCGTCCTCGACCGGAACAAAGAGCCATACGACTTCAAGCCGATCCTTGATCTCCTGCGGGACTCGGAGAATGCCTCCGGACAGAAAATCCAGATCGTCCGTGCGCTGGATCCGGGCAGCTTCGATATCGATCCATCAGAGCTGAATCTGTCCGGCTGAGCGCGTCGGATTCCGCCCGCGG
>JASJBY010000139.1 GCA_030066245.1 Gammaproteobacteria bacterium | reverse complement strand
ACGGTACGCCCGAGCCGCAGCACGATCTCCTCCGTGACCTGCTGGATGGAGGCCGCGACGTCCATCTCCCGCTGGGTGACGGGCGACTCCGGCTTGCGAGGCGGGCCACCGAAAAGCGCATCGAAGCGTCGGTTGGTCATGGTCAGCCCGTTGGCGTAGTTGAAGTAGCGCATGTCCATCCGGAAGGTGCCATCTGCCTTCAGGGACAGCAGCTTGTCCAGGATGAGGTCCGTATACTTGGGGTCGCCGTAGGGCGCCAGACCCATGAGCTTGTACTCACCGGAATTCACCTTGAAGCCGGTGAAATAAGTAAACGCCGAGTACAGCAATCCCAGAGAGTGAGGGAAATCGAGCTCCCACTGGGGTGTGAGGGTGTTGCCTTCCCCCAGCCAGACGGATGTGGTGGCCCACTCGCCCACCCCATCCATGCACAGTACAGCCGCTTCTTCGAAAGGACTGGCAAAGAACGCCGACGCCGCATGAGACTGGTGGTGCTCGGTAAACAGCAGTGGCGGCAGCTCCTGGGCCTTGCACCCACCCAGTGCGGCCAGCTCCTTTCTAAGGAGGTCCTTAAGGAACAGCTTTTCCTTGAGCCAGACCGGCATGGCGGCGAGAAAGGAGCGAAAACCATCCGGCGCATAGGCCAGATAGGTCTCGAGCAGGCGCTCGAACTTAATCAGAGGCTTATCGTAAAAAACCAGGTAGTCGACATTCGCGAGCGACGCCCCGGCCTCGTCCAGGCAATAGCGCAACGCATGAACGGGAAACCGCGCATCGTGCTTCTTGCGAGAGAAGCGCTCCTCCTGGGCGGCCGCGACGATGTGGCCGTTCTCCACCAGGGCAGCGGCGCTGTCGTGATAGTAAGCTGAAATACCAATTATCTGCATGTGCCTCAATATGCCGAAATTTCAGAGGGTTGCGTGTTCCTCGACGAGCATTCAATCTACCGAGGGGCCGGCAGCCACATGCGCTGCATGCCTCCCTTTCAGGTAATCGTTCCATGCCACTAGGCTGACCGGTTCCGCGCGCTTCTGGCGCAGCGCTTCAATGACTGCCCGCGCCAGCTGCAGATCCGTTATGAGCGGGACCCCCGCGTCAACGGCCCGACGGCGGATCAAGTAGCCGTCGGGCCGTCCCTGCTTATCGTATTCTCTCGGTATGTTGATTACGAAATCAATCCTGCCGGCGTCAATAGCATCCAAGGCGCTGTTTCCGTTGCCGTCCGATTTTTCCACCGGCGTGCACTCGATGCCCAGCTCCGCCATCATCTCGGCCGTGCCATGGGTCGCAAAAATGGGCAATCGCAGCTCCTGCGCCAGAATCCTCGCCTCGTCGGCAAACCAGTATTTGTCAGCCACCGGTCCGAGGGAAAGCAACACACCTTTGCGCGGAAACCTCACCCCGGTGGCGAACAGGCTGTGCAGCAGGGCCTCGTGCAGGTCCGCCCCCAAGCAGCCGACCTCGCCCGTGCTGGTCATCTCCACACCGAGCATGGGGTCCGCGCCCACGAGCCGGGAAAACGAAAACATGGGCGCCTTCACACCGACATGGTCGAGCTCCAGACTGTTGTTCTCGATGGGCTCGCGGATCCCCAGCATCCGCCGAACCGCCTCGGCGGCGAAGTTGGTCCCGGTCACCTTCGACACGAACGGCAGACTGCGGGACGCCCGGAGGTTGCACTCGATCACCTTGACGGTATTGCGCTTGGCCAGGAACTGGACATTGAAGGGGCCGGTGATGTCGAGAGCGTCAGCCAACTGCGCGGCAATCTGCTTCACGCGGCGGATGGTGGGCAGGTATAGGGTCTGGGGTGGCAGAACCAGGGTCGCATCGCCGCTGTGCACCCCCGCGTCCTCAATGTGTTCACTGATGGCCCATAGGACCAGCTCGCCCTGATCCGCGACGGCGTCGATCTCCACCTCACGGGCATGAGTCTCGAACTTGGACACCACCACGGGTCGCGACCGGGACACCTCCGTGGCTCGCGCCAAAATGCGGCGCAGCTCGGACGGCTCATGGGCCACCGCCATGGCGGCGCCACTCAAGACGTAACTGGGGCGCACCAGAACAGGAAATCCGCCCAAGCGCTCGACCATGCGATCGGCGTCGGAAAGGTCCGTGACATGCAGCCAGCGAGGCTGATCGATGCCCAGGTCATCCAGCAGGGCACTGAACTTGCTGCGGTCCTCCGCCCGGTCGATACTCTCAGCACAGGTGCCGAGAATCGGCACGCCTGCCTTACGCAGAGCCAGTGCGAGATTGTTGGGGATTTGGCCACCCATGCTGATGATAACGCCATGGGGCTTCTCCCGCTCGAATAGCGCCAGCACACTCTCCAGGGTGACCTCGTCGAAGAAGAGCCTGTCGCAGATGTCGTAGTCAGTGCTCACCGTCTCCGGGTTGTAGTTCACCATGAGGGTCTCGTAGCCCGATCGAGCGGCTGCCCTCACGGCGTTCACCGCGCACCAGTCGAACTCCACGCTCGAGCCGATACGGTAAGCCCCGGAGCCGATAACCATGATTTTCTTGCGCCAGGAGGGGGCGACGTCGTCGCGCTCGGCGTGGTAGGTGGCATAAAGATAGTTGGTCTCGGCGGGAAACTCTGCTGCCAAGGTGTCAATTTGGGCAATGCCCGGCTCGATTCCCAGCCGTTTTCGCGTGTCGCGCACCTGTTTTTCGATGACACCGAGAGCCGCCGCGATTGCCTCGTCGGAGAAGCCCAACCGCTTGGCATCCCGAAGCACGTGCTTATCCAGCGGCCAAGCCAACTCGGCTAGGTGCACATGCATGCGCACGACGGACTCCAACCCGTCGAGGAACCACCTGTCGATGCCGGTCTGGGCGTGGATCTCCTCGACCGAGACCCCGTCACGCAGCGCCCGTGCGACAACGAAAATGCGCAGTGGCGTTGGATGCTGCAGCTCACCGCCGATGTCGTCATGCTGAAACGCGTCCGGATCGAGTCCGTTCACACCGATGTCGAGCATGCGCAGAGCCTTCTGAATAACCTCGGGGAAAGTTCGCCCGATGGCCATCACCTCACCCACGCTTTTCATCTCCGTGCCGATACGCATGGACGCGCCACGGAATTTGGTCAGATCCCACCGGGGCACTTTGCAGACCAGATAATCCAGGGCGGGCTCGAAGAAAGCCGTCGTGCATCGTGTAATGCCGTTAGGAATTTCGGGCAACGTGTAGCCAATGGCCAACTTCGCGGCCACATAGGCCAGCGGATAGCCGGTGGCCTTGCTGGCCAGCGCACTGGATCGGGACAAACGCGCGTTCACCTCGATGACTCGGTAATCCACGCCTTTCGGATCCAGCGCATACTGGATATTGCACTCGCCCACGATTCCGAGGTGCCGAATCGTGTCAATCGCTACCGTGCGCAGCAGCTGGTACTCCTCGTCGTTCAAGGTCTGAGAAGGGGCCACCACGATGGACTCGCCCGTGTGGATGCCCATAGGGTCCAGGTTTTCCATGTTGCACACGGTGATGCAGTTGTCCTTGGTGTCGCGGACGACCTCGTACTCAATCTCTTTCCAGCCGCGTAGGTACTCCTCCACAAGCACCTGCGGTATCCCCCCTGAGAAGGCTCGTTCCAGGGCTTGTTCCAGCTCCTCTTCGGTGCGCGCAAAGCCGCTTCCTTTGCCGCCAAGAGCGAAGGCACCTCGCAGCATCACCGGAAACCCGATTTCTTCGGCAGCGGCTCGCGCTTCCTCTGGTGAATGGCAGGCCCGGCTGCGTGCTGTCTTGACGCCAATCTCGTTCAACCGCTCCACGAAAAGTCGCCGGTCTTCCGTGTCGCGGATCGTCTCAACAGGAGTCCCGAGCACCTTGACACCGTATTTTCCCAGAATCCCGCCTGCGTCGAGCTCAAGACCGCAGTTGAGGGCGCTTTGACCGCCGAATGACAACAGGATGGCGTCGACTTCCTCCCGGACAATGACCCTTTCCACGAACTCGGGCTCGACCGCGACGAGATAAATCCGGTCGGCGAGCTCGCGACTGGTCTGAATGGTTGCAATGTTGGGATTGATCAGGACCGTGCGGATCCCTTCTTCTCGAAGTGCCTTAAGCGCCTGTGAGCCGGAGTAGTCGAACTCTCCTGCCTGGCCGATCTGCAGAGCGCCCGACCCGAGCACTAAGGCACACCGAGGCTTTTTTGGCAGGTACGCACCGTACATTACTCAGACCCTCGCCGCCCCAACTAGCCGCAGGTACTCATCGAATAGAAAGCCGGTATCCTTCGGGCCCGCGTGGGCTTCGGGATGAAACTGAACGCCGAAGTATGTCAGCAAGCGTTGCGCTGTCCCCGGTCATACAGGGATATCTTACAGGCGCGCCCTGTTGTGGCGCCCGCCGACTTGCGGCAACTTCCGCTCTACGGCGTCGGATTGACGACACCCCGATCTTCCAGGCTCTTCATTATCGCCTGCGCACAATCCGGTGCTGACATGGTGTGGGCGTCCAACACAATCTCCGGCGTTTCTGGTGGCTCGTATGGGTCGTCGATGCCGGTGAAGAGCTTCAGCTCCCCCGCCCTTGCGCGCCGGTAAAGCCCTTTAGGATCCCGGTCCTCGCATACAGACAAGGGTGTCGCGGTATATACCTCCAAGAAAGGCAAGCCAGCCTCCTCGTGCAGATCCCTGACTCGTTTTCGATCGCTCCGATAGGGCGATATGAAGCTGGTCATGGTGATGACTCCCGCGTCAGCGAACAGCTTCGCCACCTCGCCAATACGACGGATGTTCTCGGCCCGGTCCTCGGCGCTGAAGCCCAGATTCTTGTTGAGCCCATGGCGTACGTTGTCCCCATCCAGCACGTACGCGAGATATCCACGCTCCACCAGCATATGCTCGAAGGTGAACGCGATGGTGCTCTTGCCTGAGGCGCTGAGTCCCGTGAACCAAAGTGTCGCCCCCCGCTGGCGCAGCAACGCCTGCCGCGCGGGCCGCCCGACGTGGCCGTGATGCCAGGTGATGTTGGTGGCCTTGACCACCTCAGCGACATCCGAAACCGTTCTTTTCATGTGTTTCCCCTTTTAGGCCTGTAAAATTAGACGCCCTCGGTCCAAGGCGGGAGCAGAGCCGCATCGATGCTACCCGGTCACGCCTTCCTTCATCAAGAAAGCCCATGTCCTGTCGTAAGCCGAAATGTCCGCTGGTCCGCAGACCAGCGGCAGGTTCCCGGATGCACCAGTTGAGAGCTAGATTTAAACATGCCCCGCAGGCTGGAATCGTGTCGCCGTTCCCAAAACAGACAAACACCCAACGCCGCATGAGGCATCAGAGGGGCCAAACTACTGGGACGATGAGCAGCGCGACAACACCCACGAACAGCGTCAACGGCAGCCCGATGCGCATGTAGTCCGAGAAACGGTAGCCGCCGACCCCGTAGACCATGAGGTTCGTCTGATAACCGATGGGAGTAGCAAAGCTGGCTGAAGCAGCCACCATGATGATTACGGCAAACGGCATAAAGTCCACATTCATTCCGCTGGCCGTCGCCAGAGCTATGGGAAACATCAGGACCGCCGCCGCATTGTTGGTCACGAATGCGGAAAACAAAGCCGTGGCCAGGAAGACAAGACCAAGGGCTGCACTCGGATTTTGGCCGGCCAACGAGACCAGGGCATCCGCAACGGCCTGGGCAGCACCGGTCTTCTGCAGCGCTGTGCCGACACCCAGGGACGCAGCAATGACTACGAGCACACGCCAGTCCACGGCACGTCTCGCAAGGGAGCCTGTGGTGCAGCGGCTGATGAGCATGAGTCCTGCTGCCAGCATGGCGGCCTCAAGCATGCTCAGCCAACCGGCGGTCGCTGCCAACACCATCCCGATCAGGATCGCCGCCGCCAATGGGGCACGTTCGTGCCGCGGCGGCTGAGCGCCCTCCAATGAGCTCACCAGATAGAAATCCCGCGAGTTCCGCTGCTGCTCCACGAATGACGGCTTGGAGATCAACATCAGCGTGTCACCGGGCCGAAGCACGATGTCCCCGAGCTTCTTCGGCACGCGCTCGCCGTTGCGGGCAACCGCGATCACGGCGGCATTGTAGAGCGTGCGAAAACGGCCTTCGCGGATGCTCTTGCCGACAAAGGGCGAGCTGTCGGATACGACAGCCTCAGTGAGGATGCGATCCTCGCCGGGGGCATCCAGCTTGAAAACCTGATCCGTCGCCGGCTTCAATCCCCGGATCCGCTGCAAGTCCACCACGGACTCGACGATACCCGCAAAGACCAGCCGGTCGTTGGCGCACAAGCGCTCGTGGGGGCCGACGGCTGGGAGAATCTGACCATCACGCTCAATCTCGACGAGGTAAAGCCCGTGTAACTGGCGCAGCCCTGCCTCATCGACTCGTTTGCCGACCAGGGGGCCGTGTGGCTCGACCAGCATCTCAACGGTGTACTCTCGCGCGTCCGCGAGCCGGGAGAGAAAAGGCCGTCGCTCGCTGAGCAGCCAGGGACTCAACAGGACCGTGGAAATGATGACCGTCACCACCACAGGCACTCCGACCCACGCCAATTCGAACAGACCGAGCCCAGGAAGCTCTGTCTGTTCCAGCAGCAGCCCATTCACAACCAGGTTGGTGCTTGTCCCGATGAGAGTGCACAGACCGCCCGCGATACCGGCATAGCTCAACGGAATCATCAGCCGGGATACCGAAAGTTGATGGCGCCGCGCCCAGACCTGGACGGCGGGGATGAATAGCGCGACTACCGGCGTGTTGTTCAAGAAAGCGCTGAGCGCCGCCACGGGCCACATGAGCCGAAGCTGCGCCCGGACAAGTGTCAGGGGCCGCCCCAGCACCGTCTGGACGACCCACTCGATGAAACCCGTCTCTCTGAGACCGGTGACCACGACATAGAGCACCGCGACGGTGACCATACCTTCGTTGGCCAGCCCGCCCAAGGCTTCGGGAGCGGACAGCACACCGGTCACCAGCAGGAGGGTCAAACCACCCGTCATGACGATATCTGCGCCGACCCGATTGGTCACGAGCGCCACCATGCAGACGGCGACAACCGCTAAGGTAAACCAGGCTTCGAGAGTCATCGCTATGTCAAGCGTCAATGTCGGCACTTGCCGGCACGGCGGCGCAGGCAACCGCTGTCGGATTTCGTGGACCTGTCAATCCCCCCGATATCGGCAAGACCTGGAGAATGCTATAGACGGTATCGCATTTTGCCGATGCCATCCATTCAAGCGGCTAGCCGTTGCGAACCGACTCGCACTAATGACGCAACACGGAGCTGGCGGCAGAGCGAAGACGCCACGCAGGGCCGTCTCCCCCGGCAAGGGAAAAGTCAGGAAGCGGGGCGCGCTCTACTCGGCGGTTGACCCCTAACAGATCCGCTGCGATCTCTTGGATGACGTGCTGGATGACGTGCCGGCGCTGGACCGCATAGTCCGATGAAGCTCACCTACCCTTGCCCAACCCCTCATACCAGAACTTCATGCCATAGCTGAAATTGCGACCTTCCTCTTTGCACACCTCTTTGAGAAACGCACATTTCATGCAATTTCCCAGTTTGCTGTAGAAATCACCCTGGAGGCGATTCCCGCACAGAGTGGATTTCACAATCCAGCACATACGACCACCCTGCTTACCGCGGTTTTGCCCGTCGAGCCGACTCTCGGAGGCGGCGGGGCACTCCCCTAACTCCTCCACCTTCGCGCCGCCGGGCTCTCGGCCGCATTTCTTGAACTCCCAACAGTTCTTCACTGCAAAGATCCCTCATTGCTGTTGTTACTTAACGGGGTAGCAAAGGAAACAGGGAACTTCAATACCGTTCGTCGGATTAAACAGATGCTTTGTGAAACGCGTTCACCTGAGGCCGAGTGGAGCGTTGGCTCCGCTTACTCTCGCCGGGCCGTCCCGGGACTGGCGAGAAGCAGGGATAGCGGATTCCCGCTTTCTGTGCACCGCTCGTATCGATGCCGCTGCC
>JASJBY010000014.1 GCA_030066245.1 Gammaproteobacteria bacterium | reverse complement strand
CCGTACCGGCATGAGTGGCCGGGACCGTCGGCCGCAGGGATAGCGGCCGTCGAGCCTACAGGGAGGTATTCACGGCGTGTCCCGGCGGCTCGTGCCGGTACGGCCCCCATCGAGAGTGCTTAACCGGTCACGGATGCGGTGTGAGGTCGGTCCGGAATCGATCACTCCTCTTCCCCCGCAGCCAGCCGACGCTGCGCGGCGCGTCGAAACCCTCCATAGTGACCCATGAACTGACGCATCTGCCGCGGCGACAACTCATCGAGCGTCCAGTCCTGTTCGGAGAGTCGATAGCGCGAGGACGGAACAACCACGTAGGTAAGCGCATCCACCCGTTCACCGCTTGACAGGCGTACCGCAACCGGGATCCGTTGATACAGAGAACCTTCGAAAGCATCAAGCTTGCGGATCGCACCGCGCGCTAATCCGCGGTAAAGGATGCCCGTGGTCGCCGCGCCTTCGACGGGCGCCAGACCAGGATAGACCTCGCCGCGTATGCGATAGCGGGCGAATCCAGGCAGGACAGCCGGCTGCCGAGGGAATTTCCGCGCGGTCACTGCGCGCATCACTTGGGGGTCCATCAGCGTACCATAGATGAAGACATTCAAGTCCATCACCTCCGCGATGTCCTTGCCAGCAGTCTGTCCAGCGCATTGGCGAAAGCCTGACGCTCTCGCTTGCCCGGGGCCGCCGGCCCGCCCGACAGCTGCCCGCTGCTTCTTAACTCGTCCATCAGGTTGCGCATGGCCAGGCGTTCCTTGATGTTCTCAGCGGTATACAGCTCACCGCTGGGATTCAGCGCCAAGCCGCCTTTCTCAATCACAGTCGCTGCCAGAGGAATGTCCGCCGTGATGACCAGGTCGCCCTCCTGCATGAGCTCAGCGATGCGATTGTCGGCCACATCGAAGCCGGCCTCCACCTGAAGGCTTCGGATGTACCGGGACGGCGGGGTACGCAGCGGCTGGTTCGCGACCAGCGTCAGAACGATACCGACTCGCTCAGCCGCCCTGTAAAGAATGTCCTTTATGGCATTCGGACAAGCGT
Organism: Gammaproteobacteria bacterium; assembly: GCA_030066245.1. GTDB lineage: Bacteria > Pseudomonadota > Gammaproteobacteria > JAABTG01 > JAABTG01 > JASJBY01. Next base: position 24,371 of record JASJBY010000014.1, on the reverse strand, counting down.
CGGCATCCACCCAAAGCTGCATCAGGTCGGGACTCCTTGCATCCGCATCACGTAGAGCACATAGCCGTGGTCGTCCGAGTATCGACGATACATACCAATTTCCGCCAGCTCTGCCTGCACCACGGGTAAAACCTCGGAGTGGTGCCGATACTTCCCGCTCAGCCCCGGCAACGCCCGCCTTGCCGGCCGGCAGTGAAGCTCCCACCAGGCCGACTCCGAAAGGGTGAAGTGACCGAGCGAAGCGTGGCCAGCGCGACGGACCACGGCCATATCGGCCTCTGGAACGATAACCCGGCTGGCCAGTCCTCGCGGAGCCAGCTTTCCTCTCAGCCTGGCCAGAAAGACCTGTGATAAACGAAAGCAGCTTGCGCTTGCTGGAAAGCCGTTTCGAAGTATCCACCACCAGCGGCGTCATCACGGGTCCGAAACCCCGGTCCGGGCAGCGCGTAGAGATCCATGGAAAGCTGTCCAGGCATCGGTTCACCGCGGCCAAACCCGCACCCGAAGATCCCTGACAGCACGGACATCCCGATCATCTTGCAAACAGCTGCGTCTGTAGGTCTCTGAACGCCTTGAACTCGAGCACATGGCCGCTGGGATCAGGCAGAAACATGGTTGCCTGCTCGCCGCGCTGGCCTTTGAAGCGAATGTAAGGCTCGATAAGAAAATTGACGCCGCGCTCCCGCAGCCTGGCGGCCAGACGCTCCCAGTCCTCCATCTCGAGCACGACACCGAAATGCGGTACGGGCACGTCATGTCCGTCGACAGGGGTGGCGTGCTGTGAAACGGGTATCTTGGCAGAGACAGGCTCGACAAGGTGACAGACCAGTTGGTGACCAAAGAAATCGAAATCCACCCAGCGCTCCGAGCTGCGGCCCTCCCCGCATCTCAGCAATTCACCGTAGAAACCGCGAGCCTCCGCCAGATCGCGCACGCCGATCGCCAGGTGAAACGGACTCAAGCGTGAAGCAGGACCTGTCACCGCGGCTCGCTCTCGAGCATATCCCGGTCGCGACCTGCGTCCCTGGCCCGGTCGTGCGCGTCCAGTCCGCCCTTGCGTCCCCAGGCCTGGAAGCCTCCCGTCAGAATGTACACATCTTCCCGGCCAGTCACCCGCAAGGCGAATGCCGCCTGAGCAGACAGACTGCCCGTGTCGCAGTAAAGCAAAACGGGACGTTCCGCGGGAAGCTCTGCGCGGCGCGCCAGTATATCGCGCCACTCCATGTGAACGGCTCCCGGGATATGTGCCCGCGCATAGTCCTCGGCCGACCGCGTGTCGACCACGAAATACCCGCCCCAAGCCTCGCGCGGGATCTGCTCCGGAAGGACGTTGTTGCCGTGATACGCCGAGAATTCCAAGGTCACAGTCATGGCCTCGATGACCGCATCCTCATCCGCGCCGACAGCGGCCGGAGTGACTGCCATGACCGCGAACGCCGCCCACCACATCATGCCCAGGGTACGCGCGGGTTTCTCTTTGCTCATCGCCAGCGCCTGCTCCAGTGAACCAAGCCCGGATTTCTCACCCGGGGGATAGAAAAAGGCTGCTCTCCATGGCATAAAGGTTGTGCAATCAATCTATTACGCCATCACGGAGGAGCAGCCTTATGGTGACAGAGTGTAATCCAGAACAACTGGCGTTTGACAGCCTTGGCCGCCGTGAGGTGGTGGCGAAGTTCGACAGTGGGCAAATCAGCTCCGACGGGGGCGCGCTGCTGTTGCGGGAGGTTGAGCAGCGGACTGGGATTCTTGAGCGCTTTTCGCGTTGCTTCACTGATTATCGTGACCCGGAGCGCATCGAGCACACGGTGGGCGAGCTGGTGGCGCAACGGGTGATTGGACTGGCGTTAGGCTACGAAGATGTGAATGATCACGATGAGTTGCGGCTGGACCAGCTGTTGGCGGTGGTGATTGGTAAAGCCGATCCAACGGGTTCGAATCGTTTACGGGCGCAAGACCGTGGCAAGCCGTTGGCCGGCAAGAGCACGCTGAACCGTTTGGAGCTCACACCGGCGGATGCAAATGAGCAGAGCCGTTACCAGAAGATTGTGGCGCAGCCCGAGGCGATGGATGCGCTGTTTGTCGAGCGTTTTGTGGAATCGCACCGTCGGGCGCCGGCGCGCATGGTGTTGGATTTGGATGCGACGGACGATCCCTTGCACGGCAAGCAAGAGGGGCGGTTCTTCCATGGCTACTACGGCCATTATTGTTATCTGCCGTTGTACATTTTCTGCGGCGATCACCTGTTGTGCGCACGGTTACGGCGCTCGAACATCGATGCCTCAGCCGGGGCGGTGGAGGAGCTTGAGCGGCTAGTGGCTGAGATTCGTCGGCATTGGCCGCGCGTGGAGATGGTCATCCGGGGTGATTCGGGTTTTTGCCGTGAAGCGCTCATGGCCTGGTGTGAGGGTAACGGTGTGCGCTATGTGCTGGGCTTGGCCAGGAATGAGCGTTTGGTGGCGGCGTTGGGCGAAGCGCTGGCCCAGGCCAAGGCGCGTTACGAGCAGACCGGTCAGGCGGCGCGGGTGTTCACCGAGTTCTCTTACCAGACCCTGGAGAGCTGGAGCCAGGCACGGCGAGTCATTGGCAAGGCGGAGTATTTGGCTAAGGGGGCGAACCCACGCTTTGTGGTCACCGATTTGAGTCCCGAGGAGATGGACGCCCGTGGCCTTTATGAGCGGGAGTACTGCGCGCGCGGGGACATGGAGAACCGCATCAAAGAGCAACAGCTGGCGCTGTTTGCGGATCGCACCAGCACGGCAACGATGCGGGCCAACCAGACGCGCCTGTACTTCTCATCCATGGCCTACGTGCTGCTGGAGGCCTTGCAAGACTTGGGATTATCGAACACGGAGCTGGCCAAGGCCCAGAGCGAGACGATCCGGTTGAAGCTGCTGAAGATTGGCGCGCAGGTGCGGATCACGGTGCGCAAGATCTGGCTATCCTTGTCGCAGAGCTATCCCTACGCCGCGCTGTTTCGCCAAGTCCACGAGAATCTTCGTCAGATACCGTTGCGCTGTTAAGTCCAGGCGACCGCAAATCAGAACCTGTTGCACAGCGGGGGCTAAGCCCAACCACCGGAGGATAGCTTTGCTCTGAACTCGCCGACCGGCCGTGCATAAGGGCTCTGACGGCCGCTATCCGGGCTGACCGGCGGATGCGCGCCCCGCCGCCAGGATGATGAACACGTCGACCGATTCGACACACTCAGGTCTTTCAGTGGGAACAGTTCTCATTCCAGGCTGGGACCGGCCTTATGGAGAGAAATCCGGGCTAGCCCACCGGGAGGTATTCACGGCCCGTCCCGGCGGCTCGTGACGGTAGGGGCCCCACCGCGAATTCTTCAGCGATCACGGATGCGGCGTATCGCCGCCTGACCGAAAACACCCTGCCTTCGATAGTGTGACAGCCCTCACAGAGGAAGGGTCCCACCTGCCAACCCGGTCACAGTCTGACGCCCGCTGGACCCGTAATCTGAGCGTCAAGGTCACACGCGCACAAACGCATAACTGCTCTGTTGGTGCCCGCAGGCGGGCCTGACCAGACCAAAAAGGAGCAAGAACATGACAGCCTTTGTACTCACCGGCCTCTGCCTTGTCAGCCTCGGCGCACTGTTCGTTATTCCCGGCGCCAAACTCTGAATCGCTGCCATCGCTTCTTTCGTCAGGAGACGCCTGGATATGCATTTGCCGGAAGCAGTCGCGTGAAACACGACATACGACCTTCAGCCGAGCATGCTTCTGCTGCCGACGCCATTCGAAGCGGTCGTATCTGCACCGTACCGAACACCAACGACTGGTATCTCACGACTGACCAGGGAGTCACCCTAGGCCCCTACCGAAGCCGCGAGGAAGCTGTTTCCATGCTGCAACTGCTGGGCCAGCGGGACACGCCAGGTAAGGCCAACACGGATTGGGGGAAGACCTGACCATTCAACAAGAACAACAACGCCGACAATAATAAGAAGCCTTCAGCCCCGCTCCACGCGGGGCTTTCCTTTCAATCTTCCTCGATCTCCACCCGGTCCACGTCGGCGACCGTCACGACCCGACCATCCAACGTCTCGAAGCGCCTGCCGTAGATCTTGCCTTTGTAAGCCTGATAGACGGCCGCCTCGCCGGTGCCGGAGTTGATGACGCGAATCGTAATCACCCGCCTGTCGTCAAACCATTCCATGAGGAAGACGGCGCTCCCGGTGGCCATGGCCACCGCCAGAAACAGATAGGCAACAAGCCGGGATGAAATGAAATGTGCTCGGGTCGGCTGTGCCTTCGGCGCCTGTCCGGCATCCACGGCCCTGCTTCGGCTGCGTATCACGAGGTAGGCAAGCGCAGCGATGGCCAGCGTGAAAGCGATCTTGGTGAGCATGTGCGGCCGCCGACTCGATGCTACCCCAGCTCACTCAGCAGCAGGTGGGTCTCGAGCCGATGGAGGGAACTGGACATCTGACAGGAGCGCTCACTCAAGCGCTCAAGCAGTGGCGCCAGCACGTCGGTCCCCTGGTTGTTGCCCATGGCGGTGAAGATTTCACCGCAGACCTCGTGCATCATCCGGTGCGGTAACTCCAGGCGCTCGAAGTCCGAGCCGCCAGCAAGCGCCTGACCCGGCCCGTAGTACCACTCGCCCAACGCGCACGCCTGATGGTCCACGTGCAACAGCTCGGCGGCCGAGTCTGGGCGCTCCCCCTGCTTCAAGTAGGTGAAAACCGTATCCGTGACCAGCTTGAACTGCCAGCTGTGGGAGATTTCTGCCATTCTCAGCATACCCACTGGCGATGCTGGCCAATGCCGGTCAGAGTTCAGCAAGTCCAGATACTCCCCCAGAGGCAGTGGGCGGCTGATCCAGTATCCCTGTCCCTCGGTGCAGCCGTAGTGCAGCAACGCCTCGTAGACCTGCTGAGACTCGATACCCTCTACTACGGTCTTAATGCCGAGCAGCTGGGCCATGGCGATGCTTGTCTTGATCAGCGTCGCGCTCTTCGGGGAACGCATGAGACGCATGACGAAGCTCTGGTCCATCTTCAGCGTGGAGAAGGGCAGTCTGTTCAGAGTCGCCAGGGAAGAAAAGCCCGTCCCGTAGTCGTCCATGCACAGCTGGACGCCCGCCGCGAGCAGTCCCGTGAGACTTCTGGCGATGACATCGTTCTCCTCGACCGCCGTACTCTCGGTGATCTCCAACTCCAGGTGTGCCGCGTCCAGGCGGCCATCACTGATGGATTCGCGAATCAGGGCAACCAGATTGGGCGCGTCCAGATCACTGCCGGAGATATTGAATGCAAGCCCCTCCTGACCCTGCTGACCCCTGATCCGCTGAAAGTCCTCGAGAAGTCTCGGGAACATATGCCGCGTAATTTCGGGGACCATGCCGCTTGCTTCCGCCACAGGCATGAAAGTGTGGGGAACATGCACGTCTCCGTCGCCTCGACACCAGCGTATTAAGGCCTCTGCGCCGCTGATTCGACCGCTGAGGAAGGAAACCTTCGGCTGATAGAAGAAAACGAACTCGTCGTTTTCCAGTGCCTGGCGAATTTCGCTTGCCGAGATTGTCATTACCCGAGTCCCGCGTCGGCTACTCCGGCTCAGGAAAGACGGCCGAACAGCCGCTGTCCGATTTTTGGCGCCCGAAACCGGGTCCCGACCGCAAGCCTACCACGGACCCCGCCGGCGCGACACGCCGTCAGTTCCACCGCAATGTCAGGGGGCGTCGGCGGCGGAAGCCGCCTAATCACCGTGTCTTGATTTCGATGCGTACGACCCGGGTACCGCGGAAGGTGACGATTCGCTGGAACTGGGTACGGGCCGGCAGGTAGAACCACTGCTCCATGTTTCGCTCGTCCGCACCCGAAATCAGCTCACGGAAGTAGGGCTCCCCGCAGCGGTGGATTACGTCGACCTTGGTATCACCGACCCGAACAAGGTGATTTCCGCAGCGCAGAAAATCGGCTGCAGATGCCACGTCCGGCAGTAGAAGGGCCATACATGCCGCAGCCAACCATCGGTTCATCGCAGAGACTCCTGAAATGGTTGTCAGCACTTATACACCCTCAGCGCAGTGGTTCAAGGAACCAGGTCACACTTCGGTCACCCGACTGCCGCACTCGCCACGCTCCGACTGACCCACAAGAGTGGGGCTCGGCGGCAGAGGTCCCGATTACGCGGGCCCGGGCGCTTACCCCGGCCAGCCCCCGGAGGATCCGCATCATACCCGTGGTGAGAGCTCGGGCAGCGGCGTCTCGCGGCGCTTTCTCCGGGGATTGCCGGGCTTCTTCAGCACGGGCGAGACGGCTTCCCAAAAGCGCCGGCCGTTCCAGCCCGCCTCGTTGCGCGTGTAGATGGCGCGATCCAGCAACGCGATGGCTTCGTAGGCCTGACGGTTCTTCAGGCGCGCGGCGAACTCCACCAGCGTATTTGGCGCATCCTCGTGCCACACCGCCGCCGCCCAGGCAAGCACAGCATCGCGCGCAGCCCGTGCATCATCTGCCCTGCACGCTTGGTCAAGGGCGCTGCGCGACGCCCGCACGGTCAGTGCTTCCGGCTCCTCCCGCGCGGCCGGCCCTTGCACGGTCGGTGGCTTGGCCTCCGTTCCCCGCTCGCGCCGCCATAGCCAGAGCGTCACCAACCAGGCCACCAGCAGCGCCGCCGTAAGCCAGGGCCAGATCTCGCCGGCGCGGCGCCAAAAGAACTTGCTGTCCTGCTCCGCTGCACCGTCTGCAGGCACCAGGGCTGCCTGGCCTGCCGGAGATTCTCCCGTCGCATTGGCGGTTACACCGCCCCTGGAAGAGCCCGTCCGGGAGACCACGTTCACGTTGCGTGCCGGCAGCGTGGCGACCTTCCGCCGCCCTTCGGCCGTATCCCACCACGAAAGCGTGAGCTCCGGAAGCGTGAACTCGCCTGCCGAGGTAGGCACGAGGGTGGTCCGCTGAACCCGCCTGGAAACCAGGTTCTGGTCCTGGTCGCGGCTGTCCCGCATTTCCTTCTCGGGGTAGGCCTTGAAGCCCTTCTCGATTGGTAGCTCCAGGGTCGGGAGCTGCGCCTCGTCGGCACCCCATGCAGTGATGATGACGTTACGGGTGACGGGCTCGCCCACGCGAAACAGGGGCGGATCGGGCTCCCAGGCCTCAGTCAGCGTCAGGTGCTTGGCCGGAAGCCAGTCTGGCCCTCGCAGGGAAGCGGGCGGCAATTGCACCGTCAGAGTTACGTCCGGGCCGCTTTCCCGTACCGGCCGCGTCCGTTGAAAAAATCGTTCGAAAGCGCCGAAGGCGTCAAAGCTGGAATTCTGGTTGCGATCCTTCACCGGGATGTCGCCCCTGAAGGTCGGGGATTTGATGAGCACGTCACCAGCCGTCTGGGGAAATACGGCATATCGGCGCTCCAGCGTCCAGTAGGGCCGGCCATCCCGCCGGGTTTGAAAACGCGCGTCTTCGCCAAGCCTGCGAATGACGGCGCCATCGGCCTCAGGACTGGAAAGCTGGCCACTGGCGACCTCCGCGGAGTACAGCAGACGGACGGTGTAGACGACCTGGGCCAGCAAGTATGGCTCAGGTTCGTCCACCTCGACCTCGAGCATCACCTCCCGCTCGGAATCGATGGCCTGCCCTGATGGCGCTTCCCGGACTTCGATGCTGATGGCCCGTGTCGCTTCGGTACCCACCGGTACGGGCGGAATGGTGAGTTTGCCGCTGCTTCGCGGCGCCAGGTTCACCACCCACTCCGTACGCGAACTCATGCGGCCGTTAATTATGTTGACATGAGTGCTTCTGCCTGTGCCGAGAACCTCAAAATCACGCCGCAGCACCGAGAAATCCGGCTCATCAGCCGTACCCTGACCGGTAGACTCGATGGTCAGGCGAAGGGTCTCCGCCTGGGAGAGAACCGGCCTGTCGACGCGCGCATTTACGGCTCCGTTGGCCGGCCCGGCCACCAGCACTCCAGTCGCAAGAATCAGCCAGCACCAAGATCGCATGATGCAAATCGACGGCATCGCAGAACGCATCGCCCGCAGCCAGAATTCAAGTCACTTAAGCCGATATCGTCCGCACTCCACCGGGACTGGAGCCTGCGCCACGGGACGGCCCCGTGCGCCTCACCCTGGCATCTGTCGATTCGGCACCAACAATCGCCCGACGCCGGACTCGGGTTACGCCGCAGGGACTCACCAGGACTACGAATTTCGGCCGGAATACCCACAAAAAGTTCAGCAGTTCAAGCTCCTGCCGGCCTGCGGCCCATGCCTCGACGTGGTCATTTGGCGCGGCGCACCTCGAACACGTTGTGCAGTTGCCCCAGGCGATTCAGCAGCAGGCTGAGCTTGTCCACGTTCGGAACTTCCACAGTGAACTTCATGTGGGCGATACGGCTGTCGTCATCCGTCCAGGTGTTGATGCCCAGAACGTTTGTTTTCTCGTTCGCCAGCAGCAGGGTGACGTCGCGCAGCAATCCCTGTCGGTCGTATGCCTGCATTTCGATGTCCACCGGGTAGCTCCCCCCCCGGGTGGCACTCCAGCTCACATCGATTAACCGGGTCTGATCCGCCACCCCCAGACGCAGCGCATTGGGGCAGTCCGCTCGATGTATCGTCACACCCCGGCCGCGGGTGATGTACCCGGTGATGGGATCCGGTGGCGCCGGCTTGCAGCAGCCGGCGAGCTGTGTGAGCAGGTTGCCGACGCCTTCTATGGTCACACCGCTGCCCCGAACGGGCTGCGCAGTCCGTGGCTTTACAGCCGGTGCTGTCTCCGCGAGCCGTTCGGCCCGGGGCAGCACCTGTTCCTGCACGGCGTTGGCGATCTGGGTAGGCCCCACCTCGCCGCGTCCGAGCGATGCAAACAGATCTTCCGGGCGCGTGAAGCGAAGCCGCCGCGCCAGTTTTTCGAGGCTGCACTCGGCAACTCCGAGACGGCGCAGCTCCCTGTCGAGAAGCTCGCGACCGGCCGCAACCGTCTTCTCCAGATCCTGCTGCTTGAACCACTGTCGCACCTTGGCCCGGGCCCGGGCGGTCTTCAGGTAACCCAGGTGGGGATTGAACCAGTCGCGGCTGGGTTGCCCGCGCCGCGTGGTCAGGATTTCCACCTGGTCGCCGCTCCTGAGCTCATAGGTCAGTGGCACGATGGACCCGCCGACTTTCGCTCCGCGACAACGATGGCCCACGTCGGTGTGGATGGCGTAGGCGAAATCCAGAGGCGTGGCCCCACGGGGCAGATCCAGAACCGTCCCTTTCGGCGTCAGCACGCACACCCGGTCGTGGAAGACCTCGGTCTTGAAGCGTTCCAGAAAATCCTCGGTCTCGCCGGAGTCGTCGCGCAGCTGCAGGAGCTGGCGCAGCCAGGCGATCCTGCCCTCCTCCCCGGTGTTCGTCGCTCCACCTTCTTTGTACCGCCAGTGTGCCGCCACCCCGAGCTCCGCGTGACGGTGCATGTCGTGAGTCCGGATCTGAACTTCAAGCGTCCTCCCCTGCGGCCCGACGACCGCAGTATGCAGCGACCGGTAGTTGTTCCCCTTCGGATTAGCGATGTAGTCGTCGAACTCATGGGGCAGATGCCGCCACAAGGTATGCACGATCCCGAGCGTCGCGTAGCAGTCCTTGACCGTGTCCACCAGCACGCGCACCGCACGAACGTCCGAGAGCTCGTGGAAGTCGATGCCTTTGCGCTGCATCTTGCTCCAGATGCTGTAGATATGTTTGGGCCGACCGGTTACCTCAGCCTGTATCCGCTCTTTGGCCAGGGCCCGCCTGAGCTCTGCCACAACTTTTTCCAGGGACCGCTCGCGGTCCGAGCGTCGTTCGTCGAGCAGGCGCGCAATCTCCTGATAACGCTCGGTGTAGAGGTGCCGGAAGGACAGATCCTCCAGCTCCCACTTGACTTGCCAGATCCCCAGCCGATTAGCCAGCGGCGCATAGATGTCCAGCGTCTCCTGCGCCACTCGCCGACGCTCTTCGGTGCCGAGAAACTTCAGCGTCCGCATATCATGGACCCGAGCAGCCAGGGTGATGAGCACCACGCGCAGGTCCCGGGCCATCGCCAACAGCAGCTTGCGCAGCCCCTCCAGCCGTCCGGGTTCCAGGCTCTGCCCAACCTCAGCCCCCAGTTCGCGGTACTCCCGGATGGCGTTCATGCGCACGACATCATCGGTCAATGCCGCAACTTTGTCCCCCAATGACTCCCGGATGGCGGCCTCATCCAGCTTTCCCTGCTCGACTGCTTCGTGCAGCAGGGCGGCCGCCACGGTCTCCGGGTCCGGATTGAGCGCTTCCAGGATCCGCGCCACCTCCAGCAAGTGGGTCACGTAGGGCTCACCCGAGGCACGAACTTCTCCCTCGTGGGCCTGCCTCGCCATCACCCAGGCGCGATGAAGCAGCGACCGGCCGGTCGCCAGCCGTCGGGCGGTCAGTTCATCGAGCCAGCGCTCTTCGTCCTCAGTCAGATCCGTTGACGACCCGGAATCGTCTCTGGTGCTCAATGACACAGCTGCTCCCAGTAAGGCGGTTGCGCCGCTTCGGGCGCGAATTCGGTAGCCGACGCTGGCCGAGACGCCGGAGCGGACTTAAATTCCATGCGCTTTCCGCGGATTTTTAGCCTAATCTGATGGATAGCGACTTGGATACGCAAAAACAAGTGGCCAGCGGCCCATGTCGGCAAGGCATCAGATCGGCCGGCCAGCCTCCAATCAATACACGCACACAAGTCGTGCCGAGGTTGTCAATCGTGAGTTCCGAGCTGCTCATCAATGTAACCCCCCGCGAGACCCGCATCGCGCTCGTGGAGAACGGCGTGCTCCAGGAATTGTACCTTGAGCGGGGAGGCCGCCGTGGCCTGGTGGGCAACATCTACAAGGGCCGCGTCTCCCGGGTCCTGCCCGGCATGCAGGCCGCTTTCATCGACATAGGTCTGGAGCGGGCGGCTTTCCTACACGTATCGGATATCGTGTCGGCCACCCGACCCGTTCGGGCATCCATCGGCGAAGACACCTCGAATAACGAAGCCAGGCTCAAGTGCGACGAGCGAGGTTCGGAGGGAGACGCCTCGGCAAGGAACGCGGACGTCGAGAGACTGCAGCACGAGGACATCACCCTGCTACTCACCGAGGGGCAGGAAATCCAGGTCCAGGTTATCAAGGACCCTCTAGGCACGAAAGGCGCGCGGCTGACCACGCACATCTCCCTACCCTCTCGATACGTGGTACTGATGCCCCATATCAACACCATCGGCGTATCTCAGCGCATCGAGGACGAGCAGGAGAGACAGCGCCTCAGGGAGCTGGTGAAAAGCGTGTTGCAGGGCAACGGCGGGGCGGAGGATACCACCGCCGACGAAGACCCGGAATCCCGAGTTCGCCGCTTCGGAGCCGGAGGCTACATCCTGCGCACGGCAGCCGAAGGTGTCCCAGAAGACAAGATCCTCGCGGATATGGCGTTTCTGGAGAAGCTGTGGACCTCCCTGCAACACCGGGTCGAGACCTCGCCCGCGTGTTGTATCGTCTACAAGGAGTTGCCGCTGGTCATGCGCACGCTCCGGGAAATGGTCGGCAACGAAGTAGAGCGGGTTCGCATCGACTCAGGTGAGACGCTGGAGCGGGCCGTCGAGTTCGCCCGTCAGTTCGTCCCCGAGATGGTTGACCGTATCGAACAGTACACCGGCGAGCGGCCGATCTTCGACATCTACGGTGTCGAGGATGAACTGCAGCGGGCGCTCGAGCGCCAGGTCTCGTTGAAGTCGGGAGGACATCTGGTCATCGACCAGACCGAGGCGATGACGACCATAGATGTCAACACGGGGGCCTTTGTGGGCCACCGCAATCTGGAGGAGACCATTTTCAAGACCAATCTGGAGGCTGCACAAGCCATCGCACGGCAGCTACGGCTTCGTAATCTGGGCGGCATCATCATCATCGACTTCATCGACATGTGCAGTGAAGAGCACAAGCGACAGGTGCTTCGGGCGCTGGAGAAGAGCCTCGAGAGGGACCACACCAGAACTCACATCAGCGAGGTGTCCTCTCTGGGCCTGGTCGAGATGACCCGAAAGCGCACCCGCGAAAGTCTCGGACACCTGCTTTGCGAGCCCTGTCCGACCTGCGACGGGAGAGGCTCGGTGAAGACCGCGGAAACCGTGTGCTTCGAGATCTTCCGCGAAATCATGCGCGAAGCCCGTCAGTACGAGGCAGAGAAACTGCTCGTGCTAGCGTCCCGGGAGGTGGTCGACCGACTGCTCGAGGAAGAATCCGACAGCGTCGCGGAGCTGGAAACTTTCATCAACAAGCCCATTGAAGTACAGGTGGAATCCATGTACGCCCAGGAACAGTACGACGTGGTACTTATGTGACAGCCGCCCAGAGGCTAGAATGGTGATTCCACTCTGCGGGTTGTCCTGGCCGGTCGTTCCATCCACGTCGATAGTTACACCGGGCCCCTGCGAACTTTTCCGCCACAAAATCTGTGAACCGACCGACGCGCCGCCGCGGATACCTGCATAGTCACACCCGCCGATTCACGGGCGATCTGTGGCCGTACGTCGCCGGGACAATCATCACGGTGGCCGTAATCGGGGGCATCCTGCGCCTGAGCTCCTTCTGGCTTGAGTCTGCGAGGCCGGACCTGGAGCAGTGGCTCACCGCAACCCTCCGGCACCCGGTCATAATTGATTCCCTGAAGGTGCGGTGGCAACGCTGGACGCCAGAGCTGTTGATGCACCGCGTCGCCCTGCAAAACCCAGACAGCGGTGAGACGGCGCTCCACTTTGCCGACATCCGTATCCGCCTCGGCCTGTGGTCCTCCATCATCAGACTGCGCCCGAGTCCCAGTCGGCTCATTGTGGAGGGCGGCGGCTTCTCCCTTTCCCGCGACCAGCAGGGCCGCATTCAGGTAAAGGGCATTAAGGCCAGGGGCGACCTGGACCTGGCGGCCATTTTCTTCACGCCTGACCGAATCGAGGTCCGCTCCGGCGAAATGCTCTGGCATGATCAGATGCTGGGCGCACCTCCGGTGCAACTGAGCGACGTGTCAGTCAGCATCCGCAACGTCGGAGACCGCCACCAGCTGGAGGGCAAAGCGACGCTACCCGGAGAATCGGAACGGCGCATCCGTTTCGCCTTGGACCTGACGGGCGACCCGTTCAGCAGTGACTGGAAAGGCTATACCTACCTCAGCACCCGAGCCCTGCCACTTCCGTCCCTACCGTTCGAGGAGCTCCACCCTCGCCTGAAGGTTCTCGCCGGCGAGGCGGACATGGAGATGTGGGGCACCTGGGAAGACGCACAGCTCACGGCCGCGCATACCCGCTTCCGCCTCGCCGGTGTACACGCGTCGTTCGAGACACACGCCATGCCCCTGCGGTGGGCTCGCGGGGCCGTATCCTTCCGGCGGCAGGGCGATGACTGGCAGCTTGCAGTCGACCAGCTGGAGCTTGCCACCAACCGCGGACGATGGGCACACAGCGGAGCCGAAATCACCGTAACAGGCAGCGGTCCCAGTCGCCGAATCGGCGGTCGGGTCCGCTACGTGGATCTGGGTGACGTGGTGCCGGCGGCGCTCGCCATAGCGCCGCTCGACCCTGCGCTCAGGGACTGGCTGCAGGGCGCCCGCCCTGCGGGCCAAGCGAAAGACCTCGCCTTTCTGTACCGCCCCGACCACCCGACCAAGGACCGCATCATCCTTCAGGCGCGCCTCGATGACGTCGCCCTAGAGCCCCATGCCGACCGGCCGGGTCTGCAGGGGTTGGCAGGAACGCTCCAGGTGGGGACGAGCGGAGGCCGCTTTCGCTTCGATAGCTCCGCCCTGGTTGCGCATGTCCCAAGGGCGTTGAAGGGCCCGACCAAGGCGATCGCGGTGCTCGGCGAGCTCAGCTGGCGACGCACCGAAAGGGGCTGGCGAGCAGGCATCGAGCATCTCCGGATGGCCAACCTGGATGGCCACGTCCGGGTTACCGGGAGCCTTAACTGGGAGCAAGGCGAGCCGTCACCGTTCGTCGACATTCGCGCCAGGTTCGGGGACGGTAACCTGGAGGGATTGCCCGAATATCTGCCTGTGCACGCGATGCCGGAGCGCCTTTCTTCCTGGCTCTCGCGGGCGTTCCCCACCGGAGCCATCACAGACGGAGGACTCGTGCTGCGAGGACGCGCAGCGGATTTTCCGTTCGACCGGGCAGAAGGCCGGTTCGAAGTCCGCTTCAACCTGAGCGGCGCGACCCTGGATTACTCTCCCAGGTGGCCCCGCGTCGAAGAAGCGGATGCTGAGGTGGTTTTCAGCGGACGCTCTCTCAATGCCTATTCGACCGCGGGTAAGGTTTTCGACGCCGACCTGCTTGAGGTCCATGCGCACATACCGGACCTGCAGCGCAGGCCCGCCGTGCTGAAACTTAACGGGAAGATGCGAAGCTCCGGCAGAGACGGACTGCGGCTACTCCTGGAAACCCCACTAAAGCGGCGCTTTGAGGACAAGCTCGGGGACGCGGTCATCAGCGGCGGCATCGTCGTAGGGCTGGGCCTTGAAATGACGCTTTCTAGGAAACCAAAGTTGGAGCGCATCGAAGGCACCGTGAGATTCGATGACAATGACCTAACCGCGGAACGGGTCGGCCTGGAGCTCACAGACCTGCGGGGAACCCTCGACTTCACCAGGAACGGCCTCAACGGGGAAGGACTGACGGCCCATGTCTGGGAAATACCTGTCGAGCTGTCGGTGGCGGACGCCACAGTTAACGGTGAGTCAGTGACCCGCTTTGTCGCGGAGGGACAGATCGGCACCGATCGCCTGCTGCAAGAACCGGAGCAAAGCCCTGTCCCGAGCGACGGGATTCGCCGCCTATTCAGGGGGCAGCTTAGGGGCACGAGCACATGGCGTGCCAGCCTGAATGTTCCCAAGGCGACGGGGCAGGCGGGCGCCTCCAGCACCCTGGTCCTGGAGTCGGATCTGAGGGGCTTAACCGTCGATTTGCCGGCGCCGCTGGCGAAAACTCCGGAGCAACCACGGCCTCTCCGGCTAACCGTCGTTCTGGGCATTGACCAGCATAGAGACATTCGCCTCAGCTATGGCGATGACCTTAGAGCAACGCTCCGCCTGATACGCCGCAATGGCGTCAACAAGCTCATTCGCGGGGCGGTATACCTTGGGACTGCGCGGGGAGAGCTGCCCGATGCGGACGGGCTGTTCGTGTACGCGGAACTGGAACGCTTCTCCTCGACGGATTGGCTGGACGCCTTGTACCGGCGTGGCACGGACGAAACGACTCACCAGGCAACCTCCTCAGAAGCGGGAATATCTCTCCATCAGGTGGAGATCAAGGCGCGGCAGTTCGAGTTGGTGGGGCACAAGATGAGTAATCTGCACCTGCGCGCGTTTCGCGGACAGCTGGGAACCTGGTTCGCCCACCTGCAGGGCGATGAGCTCGACGGCACGGTGAACGTCCCGACAGCCGCCTCGGGCGAACCCGTAACCATCGACTTGGAGCGCCTCTCACTGAAGGTACCGGGACCTGGACAATCCACGTCCTCGACGCAAGGGCCACTCGAGCTGCCCCCGGTCCAGTTCGAATGCGCAGATTTCAGCTTCGGCGACCTTGCCCTCGGCAGCCTCTCCATCGTGACCCGGCCGCAAGCGGGCGGGCTGCGCGTAGAGCAGCTCCGAATGGTCGGGGACAGCTACGAACTCGACGCCAGCGGAGACTGGTGGTTTACCGAGGGCGAGCCGATGTCACATTTCAAGATCCACGTAACGAGCCCCGACCAGGGGAGTCTGCTGAAGAGCTTCGGATACGAAAAAGTGATGAAAGGTGGCGCGGCAGAGATAATCATCGACGCCAATTGGAGAGGGTCGCCGGGCGACTTCTCCCTGGCACGGATCAACGGATTCGTCTACTACAGGGCAGACAACGGCCGTGTGGCGGACTTGGAGCCCGGCGCCGGCCGCATATTCGGTCTGCTGAGCATACATGCGCTGCCACGCCGCCTCCGCCTGGATTTTGACGACACCTTCAAGGACGGTTTCAGCTATGACCGTGTCGAGGGCAATTTCACGGTCTACGAGGGCAACGCCTACACCAACGACCTGTACGTGCGCGCCCCCGCAGCTCGCATCGACATTGCCGGCCGGGTGGGCCTGGCCAACCAGGACTACGACCAGCTGGTCACCGTCACGCCGGAGGTATCCAGCACGTTCGCGATCGGCGGCGCGCTTGCGGGCGGCCCAATTGGCGCGGCGGCGGCGCTGTTCGCCCAACAAATCTTCAAACTCCAGATTGAAAGGACAGTGGAACGGCAATATCGGGTCTCCGGCAGCTGGCTGGACCCGCAGGTAGTGCGGCTCGAGACATCATCCCAGGGCTTCGACGAGGACGAGGCCGAGAGCTGACGGGCCGTCAAGTGCTTGCCAGCGGCTCCTGAAGGCCCCCGGGGCGCTCCTGGGTCGCTGGGGGTAGCATCCGCGATTCCAAGTATGCGACCATTTCCGGTATGGCTCGTCGGCACGCATGGGGCTGGCGCCTGCCACTGCCAGCCGCCAGCCAGCGCCTCGAGCTGCCCCGATTCTCCAGTTCGGTCGGTCAGCGTGCGGGAAACCGCGATTCTGCCCTCAGCCGCGGAGTAAACCCTGTGGGTTTCTAACCGTCCCGGAAGAGGCCGGCCGTCGCCAGACTCGGCGCGATAACCAACAAGAAAGGAGTTTACCTTGAAAACGTTGCTCTCCGTCGCGGCTGTACTGGGCTCTCTGTGGTGCAGCCAAGCCTCTGCTGCCGGGTCCGCCGGCACCTTCATCGACCTGACCAGTCACGGTGTCGGCTTCGCGGCTTTGCTCATTTTCGTAGTCGCTTACGCGGTGGTCATGGCGGAAGAATTCACCGACCTGCGCAAGTCCAAGCCGGTGATCCTGGCCGCTGGCATCATGTGGGGCATGGTGGCCTTCGTCTACACCGCCAACGGGCAGCTGCACGCCGCCGAGGAAGCCGTCCGGCACAACATCCTGGAGTACGCCGAGCTGTTCCTGTTTTTGCTCGTGGCCATGACGTACATCAACGCCATGGACGAACGGCAGGTCTTCGATGCATTGCGAGCGTGGCTGGTCCGCAAGGGCTTCAGCTACCGGCAACTGTTCTGGATCACAGGCTGGATTGCCTTCTTCCTGTCACCCATCGCCGACAACCTGACCACGGCACTTCTCATGTGCGCGGTCATAATGGCAGTGGGCGCGGACAACCCTCGCTTCGTGGGACTGGGCGCCATCAACATCGTGGTCGCCGCCAACGCCGGCGGTGCCTTCAGCCCCTTCGGCGACATCACCACACTGATGGTCTGGCAGAAAGGCATTGTGGATTTCTGGACCTTCTTCAACCTGGTCATCCCATCTGTGGTCAACTATGTGATACCTGCGGCCATCATGCACTTCGCCGTACCCAAGGTCTCTCCCAGAGCCGTCGATGAGACGGTGCAGCTTAAACGTGGCGCCTACGTCATCATGGGTCTGTTCCTGGCCACCATCGCCACCGCTGTCAGCTTTCACAACTTTCTGCATCTCCCCCCGATGGTGGGCATGATGACCGGGCTGGCGTATCTCCAGTTCTTCGGTTACTACCTGAAGAAAAGCCACTACCCTGCCGTTGACATGAAAGACGCGGACCAGGACCACGGTGAGCTGGGCGATTTTGTGCCTTTCGATGTTTTCAACAAGATCGCCCGGGCCGAGTGGGACACGCTGCTCTTCTTCTACGGCGTGGTATTGTGCGTGGGAGCTCTGGGGCAGATGGGTTACCTGGCTCTTGCGTCCCAGGCGATGTACACCGACTGGGGGACGACCCTCGGGCTGAGCGATCCTTTCCTGGCGACCCCGGCCAACATCATGGTGGGCGTGCTTTCCGCCATCGTGGACAATATTCCAGTCATGTTCGCCGTGCTGACCATGAATCCGGTCATGTCGGAAGGCCAGTGGCTGCTGGTAACACTCACGGCTGGCGTCGGCGGCAGCATGCTTTCCATCGGCTCCGCGGCCGGGGTGGCGCTGATGGGGCAAGCACGCGGCAAATACACTTTCTTCGGCCACCTGAAGTGGACGCCGGCCATCGCCCTCGGCTATGTGGCCAGCATCATAGCCCACATGTGGGTTAACGCCGACCGTTTCTAAGGCCATGACCGTTGCGTCGGTCATGAAGCCCGCAGCGGTCACGCTGAGAGAAAGCGACACGGTGATGCGTGCCGTGCACGAGCTGGTCAACCGTCGCCTGCTAATCGTACCGATACTCGACGACGGGGGAACGCTGACTGGACTGTTCGGCGTACATCGTCTCGTTGAGCTGCTCCTGCCCGGGGCAGCCACCGCGAGAAACGGCATACTGGACCTGAGCTTCGTGCACGACAGCCTCGACGATTTTCGTGACAGGATGCGGGAGCTGGCCGCACAGCTGGTGGGAGACCTGGTGCAGAGGAAGCTCCACGACATCCAGGACCACCCCATCAGCCAATATCTGCACGGCCAGCCTGTGGTCGTCCATCCCAGCACCCAGTTGATGGAAGCGCTGCTCCTGCTCTACCACACCCACAGCACGCTTCCGGTGGTCGAGGAGGAGAAGCCGAAACGCTTCCTCGGCATCGTCTCCTACTGGAACGTGCTGGATGCCCTGTCCGGGGGCCCGTCCAGGCGTTAGTGCAGCGTCCGCGCATCAGCGCCCGTGCGCGCCAGGGCCGGACCAAGAATCAGCTCACATTTCTAGGCCTGGTCGCCACTTCTCGAGTCACCAGAAAACGAGTCACCGCCTGCCGAAGCGCGGGCGTATAATGTGAGATTAACCTGCGATCTCGACGCTCCCTGAGAACCATGACCCGCCCACTGCGTACTGACCCACGCTCCGACCCAGAGTCGGTCGTGGTGGGACTATCCGGCGGCGTCGACTCCGCGGTGGCCGCTCTGCTGCTGAAGCAGCAGGGCTACCGGGTGCAGGCCCTGTTCATGAAGAACTGGGAAGAGGACGACCTGGACGGCCAGTGCGCTGCGGCCGATGACCTGGCGGACGCTGAAGATACATGTGCCGCACTGGATGTTCCCCTCGCACGCGTGAACTTCGCCGCCGAGTACTGGGACCGCGTGTTCATTCATTTCCTCGCCGAGCATAGGGCGGGGCGCACGCCCAATCCCGATGTCCTGTGCAACCAGGAGATCAAGTTCCGGGCATTCCTGGAGCATGCGCTGGCGCTGGGCGGAGAGCGCATCGCCACCGGACACTATGCGCGGACCGTCCGCCGTGGGGCTCAGTACCGGTTGCTCAAGGGCCGGGATCCAGACAAGGATCAGAGTTACTTCCTCTACACCCTGGGCCAGAATGAGCTGTCCCGCAGCCTGTTCCCGCTGGGAGAATTCTCCAAGCCGGCGGTTCGGCGCCTTGCCATTGCAGCCGGCCTGCGAGTGCACGCAAAGAAGGACAGCACTGGCATCTGCTTCATCGGCGAGCGTCCTTTCCGCGCTTTCCTTGAACGTTACCTGCCCCCCCAGCCGGGAGAGATTCGCGATACCGAAGGCTGTGTCCTCGGCACCCACCAGGGACTCATGTTTTACACGCTCGGTCAGCGCAAGGGCCTCGGGATCGGCGGCCGTCGCGACGCGAGCAGCTCGCCCTGGTTTGTGGTGGAAAAGGATCTGGAGTCCAATGCCCTGATTGTCGCCCAGGGAAACAAGAATCCGCGTCTCTACAGGCGGGCTCTGCGAGCGACGGGTCTCTCGTGGGTTGCCGGCCACGCACCAGACCGCAACTGGGAATGCACCGCCAAGGTGCGCTACCGTCAGACCGACCAGGCCTGCCGCGTCCTGTGTACCACCGAGGATGCGTGCCAGGTGGTCTTTGCCGAGCCCCAGCGCGCCGTGACACCGGGCCAGTCGATTGTTTTCTACCGGGGCGACGAATGCCTGGGCGGCGGTGTCATTGCACGCAGCTTTCGAGACCCCCAGTGAGCGCCCGGAGGCACCGCGACCGAGTTCTGGCGCTGGCCGGTATCTTCCAGGCTTGCTCGCTGGTGAGGCAGGTGGCTCACCGAGGTCTCGCAGACAGCGCACCCCTCACGGTCAGCATAGAGAGCGTTCTCGCCATCGACGCTCAGGATGTGGAGTCCGTGTTCGGTGGGGCTGCAGGCCTGGCGACCGGCCTGACCTCCTTGCTCAAGGAGCTGGGCCGCTCGAGCCGCTCGCGGGATCGGGAGGTGGTGCGTTACGCGGTCAGCCTTCTGCACCTGGAGAGAAAGCTGGTCAAGCGCGCTGAATTGCTGCGGACCCTTCGGCAGGGGATTGAGACGGCCGCGTCCCAGGCGCAGCACTTCTCCAGCACCCATCCAAACGTGATTTCCAATCTCGCCGACCTGTACACGCGTACCGTGAGCACCCTATCCCCGCGCATCATGGTAAAAGGTGAGCCCAGCATCCTCAGCAACCCCGAGAACGCCGCCCGCATTCGCGCCCTGCTGCTCGCAGGCATGCGCTCGACCGTGCTGTGGCGACAGTGCGGCGGGACGCGCCTGAGCCTGCTTCTACAGCGCCGACGCATCCTTCAGACAGCCGAGGAGCTGTTGTAGAGGCTTTGCAGTCACGTTGAAGGGCGTCTGGTGATGGTTCCGGCAGCCCGCGCCAATGTGGCGTTTCTGTTACGTACAATCCGCTTCGGTCCCAGGATGGGGGCGAGCCTGGACCGGGCTCCGTGGTCTAAGCTAGTAGTTGTCAATAACGATAAAGGCAGTCACCACCTGAGGAGCAAGACCATGCGCAGGCTTTACTTCCTGGTACCCACTATTGACAGCGCTACGCAGATCGTGGACGAGCTTCTTCTGGCAAGAATTGAGGAGCGCCACATCCACATCGCCGCTAAAGACCATCACGCGCTTGAGGAAAAGAACCTTCCGGAGGCAAACCTGCTGCAGGAGAGCGATTTCGTCCCTGCCCTGGAACGGGGATTGGCTGTGGGCGGGGCAACCGGGCTGCTGGCGGGCATCGTCGCCGTGTCGTTTCCCCCGGCGGGACTCGTCTTGGGAGGTGGGGCGATACTCGGGCTGAGCCTCGCCGGTGCCGGTGTGGGCGCCTGGGTATCCAGCATGATAGGGGCGGATGTACCCAACTCCCAGTTGAAGGAATTCCAGGCCGCCATTGACGCGGGGCAGCTGCTCTTCATCATCGACGTGCCGAAAACCAGGGTCGAAGAGCTTTCCGAACTGATTAAGAAACACCATCCGGAAGCGGAGATCGAAGGCACTGAGCCAACGGTGCCGGCCTTCCCCTGAAACGGCTGCACGCGCTTAAGAGCTGCACGCAAGAGTCGGTCACGGGCAGGTGAGCCCCTGAGTGGGCGCCCGTGAAGGGCGTTGGCGCCACGGCCTATGTGGCCGGGGGGCGCATGGACGATTGTTGATCCGCATCGCCGCTTCTCGCCAAACCAAGGGCGAGGCGCAGCCCAACGGCCCTCCGGAGAATGCTAGTGCGGCCAAGCTGGCACGCTGGTCGTGGCGTGCCGTGGACCTGCAAGATGAGCGGTGCCGTCGCTACTCCCCGGCTCGGGCGTCGTGTTTCGTGGAGCGGCTTATTCGGTTTCGGCGAACCTGGCTGCTCCCGGGGCCGGCACCCGAGACGCGCGCCCAAAGCGCCCATCTCGCAGTTCTCGGCGACCCGCGACAGGATTGATTCCTGCTGGGCTCAGCTTCCCCGCCCGCCAGGGATGTGCAGAACCTCGCCGACCTTCAAGCGGTTGCTGTTCTTGATCTGGTTGGCAAGCTGCAACGTCTTCAGACTGACGCCGTAACGGGCAGCAATTTCCGACAAGGTGTCGCCCCGCTCGATGATATGTTCGCGGGCGGCAAGAAACGTGCCCGGGGGCGCGTGAGTTCGGAAGTAGGTGCGCACCCCCTTGAGAATGGCGGTGGCAAGCCGGCGCTGATGCCGGGGATCGCGCAGTCGCTTCTCCTCCTGGGGATTTGAGATAAATGCCGTCTCTACCAGGATGGAAGGTATGTCCGGGGACTTCAGGACCGCAAACCCCGCCTGCTGCACCCGCGGCTTGTGGGTCTTCCCGAGCTGTTTCAGCCCGTCCAGCACCTCGTCCCCCACGTCCAGACTCGCTTCTATGGTCGCAGTCTGGGACAAATCGAGCAGCACCGAGGCAAGCAGGTCATCCTTGTCATCAAGGCTTACGCCGCCGATCAGGTCCGCCGAGTTCTCGCGCTCGGCGAGCCAGCGCGCCGCCTCGCTGGTGGCCCCGTTCTGGGACAGCGCATATACGGACGAGCCCTTCACCCGGCGATCCCGGAAAGCATCCGCATGGATCGACACGAAGAGATCAGCCCGCTCCGCTCGAGCAATTTCGATGCGCTTGCGCAGGCGAATGTAGTAATCCCCGGTGCGGACCATCACGGGTCGCATTCCGGGCTCGCGCTTCATTTGGCGCTCCAGCTCCCGGGCAATCGCCAGGACCACGTCCTTTTCGCGGGTTCCGCGTCGCCCCGTGGCCCCTGGGTCTTCGCCTCCGTGGCCGGCGTCGATGGCAACGACCACGTCTCGCAGCTTGCCTCGACCCTGCCAGGCCGAGGCCCTGCGAGGCGAAACCCGCCCATCTCCTTTGCGAAGGTCCAGCACCAACCGGTGACCATAGCTGCGGTTGGGCCGTAGCAGAAAGCTTTTCGGACGTACCCGGGTTTTCAGGTCCAGCACGACCCGGAGATCGCCATTGGCCCTCACCGCGGAGCGGATTTCAGCCAGCACCTTGTCTTCGACGGTAGGCTGAGCCAGAGGCCGGCTCAGGCTGGCGTTCTTCAGGTCGATGACGACGCGGTCCGGTGAGGCGAGCGTGAACACCGTGTGCTCAACGGGAGCCGCGATGTCAAATACCAGGCGTGTCTCATCCGGCGCCTGCCACATGCGCAGGTTCTGCACCGCCACAGGGGCCGCATGGCCGGCGGCGGCGATAAGCAACAGGAGAATTGTGCTTGGTGTTTTCATGACAGGCCGTCTCCCGCACACTCAAAGCCTATTCTTAGCACGGGCGAAACATTTTTCAAGTTTATCTTATTTTTTAGTGAGATAGTAGAATAACCTAAGCATCAGCCACAGAATCGCCGTCGCGCCTTCCAGGCTACCGCAAAGAAAACGCCAGAGACCACAGCAGCGGGTGTGTACGGGTTGGCTCAAGCACCGTTGCGGCGCACCCCAACTCCGGCTGGGGGCTGGAACCCGGCCAAAGCTGCCCGGCCCCCCTCTTCGACGGCCTGCAGGTGACAGCGTCTGCCACTCTGCCAATACTCCAGGGTCACCATCACGTCAGCCGCCGGCAGACTGCCCCGGCCCCGCTCAGGCCATTCCACCAGACACAGGGCGTTCTCGCCAAAATAGTCCCGCGCACCCATGAACTCCAACTCTTCGGGGTCGGCCAGGCGATAGAGGTCGAAGTGATAGACCCGTTGCCCGGCGCAGCGATAGATTTCCACCAGGGTATAAGTCGGACTCTTCACCGGACCTCTGTAGCCCAGTGCCCTGAGGATGGCCCGCACCAGGGTGGTCTTGCCCGTACCCAGGTCACCGCAGAGATAGACGACCAGAGCGCCTGTCAATACGCGGGCAAGACGAGAGCCGAGCACCTCCATTGCGTGCTCATCGCCCAGGATCATCGAAAAAGAAGCCCCGCTGGCCACCACCTTTCAGGGATTCACCAGGCGACGCAGATGGGGAAGCAGATCCGTGGCGAGCAGCCCGCGCTCTCCGTCCGTCGCGGCGAGGTCCGCGGCACGGGCATGCAGCCAAACCCCCAATCGCGCCGCGGCACCGGCCGCCACCCCCTGGGCCAGTAACGCGGCGATGACACCGCAGAGAACATCACCCATGCCACCGGTGGCCATCCCCGGATTTCCCAGGCGGCATATGGCGACCGGCTCCTCGGCCGCAAGCACCAGCGTGCCAGGGCCCTTCAGGACAATCACGCCACCGTAGCGCTTCCGCATTTCGGCCACGGCAGCGAAGCGGTCGGCTTGAATCTCGTCGGGCGTCGAGTTTAGCAAGCGGGCCGCTTCGCCCGGATGAGGCGTTAACACCCAGTCCTCTCGCCGCAGCGGTTGAGTTGCCAGCAGGTTAAGCCCGTCAGCGTCCACCACCAGCGGCCGGCCGCCGGCCAGTGCCGCACCGAGCATCGCCTTTCCCCAATCCTGCTGTCCCAGACCCGGCCCCACGGCCACCACGCTGGCCCGGGCGATTAGCGAAGCAAGGTCGTCAGGCGCTTCGACAGCTCGGCACATCAGCTCCGGGCATGACCAGCAGCCGCCTGCGCTCGTCGATCGCAGCGCCACACTCACCAGGCCGGCACCACAACGGGCAGCGGCCTCTCCCGCCATGCGTGGAGCCCCGGCGTATCCCCGCTCGCCGCCGAGCACCAGCACGTG
>JASJBY010000138.1 GCA_030066245.1 Gammaproteobacteria bacterium | reverse complement strand
CGGATGCTACGGCACCGGTCTGGAGCTGCCGGAGTTCGATGAACAACAAACGGGAGAGGAAAGCTGGTGGAGCACCCAGACAGACGGCGAGAGCGCGATCTGCCGAGCCTGCGACGGCAAGCGGCTGCGACCCGAGGCCCTGGCCGTGCGCTTCGGCGGCCTGGGCATCAGCGACTACACCGCCATGCCGGTCCAGGAAGCCGAACGCGCCTTCCGCGGTATGCGGCTGCACGGCCGCGCCCGCACCGTGGCCCGGGACGTCCTCGCCGAGATCAGAGCCCGGCTCAGCTTTCTGAAGGCCGTGGGCCTGTCCTACCTGGCCCTGGACCGGGCAGCGCCCACGCTCTCGGGAGGCGAGGCGCAGCGCATCAGGCTGGCCTCACAGCTTGGGTCGAATCTGCGCGGCGTGTGCTACATCCTGGACGAGCCCACCATCGGGCTGCATCCGAGAGACAACCGCGCACTGCTGGCTACCTTGTCGAAGCTGCAGGCCAAAGGCAACACCGTGGTCGTGGTGGAGCACGACGAGGAAACCATACGTCGCGCCGCACATGTGGTGGATCTGGGTCCCGGCGCCGGAAGTCAGGGCGGAGAGCTGGTCGCCGAGGGCAGCGTGGAAGCGCTCATGCAGAGCCCGCGCTCGGTGACGGGCAGGTTGCTGGCTCAGCCGTTGCGGCATCCGTTCATGAGCAGGCGCCCCACCCGAGCAGGCCGGTCCGAGTCACTGCGAATCACCGCCGCCCGCCTGCACAATCTCAGGAACCTGAACGTGGCGTTGCCGCTGAAAAGACTGGTGTGCGTCACCGGCATAAGCGGCAGTGGCAAGAGCAGCCTGGTGAGAGGCGTGCTGCACGAGAACGTGAAACATCGCCTGGAGAGGCGCCAGCGCCGCAGCCGACAGACTGACGGACCGCGTGGATGCAGGGACATACGCGGCTGGGACGGGCTAAGCCGCGTGATGGAGGTGGACCAGAGGCCCATCGGCAAGACACCCCGCTCCTGTCCCGCCACCTATGTGGGATTCTGGGATCCCATCCGGCGCCTCTTTGCCGACACCCCGGAGGCGCGCATGCGTGGCTATACCGCCGGTCGGTTTTCTTTTAACCTGAAAGGCGGACGCTGCGAGGCTTGTGAAGGTCAGGGAGTCAAGAAGATCGAGATGAGCTTCCTTCCGGACGTGAAGGTTGTCTGTGAGGAATGCCAGGGCTCTCGCTTCAATCAAGAGACGCTGACGGTACGATACAAAGGCAAGAGTATTGCCGATGTGCTGAATACGAGCGTCGATGATGCGGCAGATTTCTTCGCCGCCCACACCGCCATTCGCCATCCGCTGCGCCTGCTCCAGGACGTTGGTCTCGGCTACCTCACGCTGGGCCAGCAGAGCCCAACCCTATCCGGAGGCGAGGCGCAGCGCATCAAGCTGGTTACCGAGTTGGCCAAGACACGCTCCGGGCAATCCGAACCACGAGAAAACCGCTCAGCCCGCGCGCCGGTCACGAAAGCGGTGCACGCCCTCTATATTCTCGACGAACCCACCATCGGCCTGCACATGGCTGACGTGGAGAAGCTCATTCGGGTACTCCACAGACTCGTGGATGCGGGGAATTCCGTGGTCGTCATCGAGCACAACCTGGACGTCATTGCCGAGGCGGACTGGATCCTCGACCTGGGCCCGGGGGGCGGCGATGACGGCGGGCGGATTGTCGCGTCAGGAACACCCGAGGATGTGGCTAGAGTGAAGGAAGGGTCATCTACCGCGAAATTCCTGCGCAGCTTTCTGACCAAACGGCGTGCCAAGCCTCGATAGGGACACGAGCCCGGATTTCTCACCGGGATTCGGAATCTTGTGTCGCTCTGGCAAAGCAGATTGGCCGATCGCCCGCAGAGGCATAGCTGTAGCTATGTCTCAATGGGGATTCGGCCAATCTGCAAAGCCAAAGTGGCCCAGGACCCGAATAGGACAGGCTGTTCACAAGGAAGACGGGCTCGGTGAACCCAATGTGTTGAGTGTGTCAACCTGATCCGCGCTTCGAGGTCCGCCCGGTGAGAAATCCGGGCTAGTGCCCTGGACCCAGCTTCTCCGCCACTGTTGCGCGCCAGGCCGCCATGTCTTCCACCGAGTCGTCGGCAAGCTGTATGCCCACCAGCACGGTGTCTTCATCCACGCGTTTCGACCATTTGGTCACGCCTTTCAGCAGGAACGTGCCGGGCCGGTCGGAGAACTTGATCCAAAGCTCCAGAAAGGTACCCTCCGGCACGGCTTCGCTAAGCCGGATGCGCAGCCCGTCCTGGGAGACATTCTCGGTCGAACAGCGCACGCTCTGACCCTCCTCGATGGCCTCGCCAGTCGCCGAGGCAATTCTGACGAAAAGCGTATCGTCACGTTCGAGTCTCGGCTGTCGCCTTCGGTCAGTGTCATGACTCATGGGCAGATCCTTTCGCCTCGGAGACGGCAGTGCCTCAAGAATCATAGCACGCGACCTTTTGGGCGACAGCGCGGGGGTCGGACCTGCAGCCGCTACGGCGGTCGTGGAATGTCCAGCACTTGACCGAAGGTCACATACTGACTGCCGCCGAGCCGACCAATCGGATCCATCTGCTTCGCTGCCACCACGGGTCGGCCTTTCGCGTCTCTAGTCACGAGCGCGTCGTCGACGAACAACCTGTCCACCCGCCCAAGGATTAGCGCCTGCGCCCTGGGTCCAAGCTCACGATACTCGTAGAGTTCGCACGCGAAGGCCACGCGACAGACGGCGAGCCGGGGTAGTGGGCTGCCTTCGAAGGCTACCGTCTGCAGCCCCAGCTCCTCGACCTCTGACTCGCCCGCCGGCAAAGTGGCGGCGCTCGCGGTCACGGCTTCGGCCAGCTCGCGATGCGCAATGTGGATCACGAAAGCTTTTCTCTCTCTGATGTTGACCCGGGTGTCCTTGTCGCTCCCATCTGGCTTCCTGCCAATGGACAGCATGATCAGGGGCGGCTCGCTGCAGACAGCGTTGAAATAAGAGAACGGCGCCAGGTTGAAACCTGCTTTGGCGTTCTTGGTCAGCACCCAAGCCACGGGCCGGGGAAGCACGGTCTGCACCATGGCGCCGTACACCTGGTTTGCCGTCAGCTCCGACAGATCTATGTTCATCGCGATTTCGCAGGCCCCGCCCTGCCCCGCGTGGCAACAGGCATCCACAAGCAATCTACAGGCGCCGTCCGAGGGTCGCAACATCTGTCAAGTAATCGCTGCCAGCTTATCGGCCCATGGAACATGGACGGGGGTATCGAATCGCCGCTGGCGCCGCCTGCCGACTTTGCCGCAACTCACCGGCAACCCCTAAAGTGCGTCGCCCGTTGGTCGAGATCATGACTCAGAGCCACGGCGCGCCGCCGACGTCCATGCAGGCATCGACGCGCCCGCCCACCCCCGGAAGCGGCCCACGGAAAGAGCCGGAGCGGACCACGCGATGCAGGACGTTTTCATCGGGCGACAGCCCATCTACGACCGCGACCTCAACGTCTTTGGTTACGAGCTCCTGTATCGCGGCGGCAGCGCGAACACGGCGGGCATCATCGACAACGAGCGCGCCACGTCACAGGTCATGGTGAACGCTTTTCTGGAGTTCGGCTTGGACCGCCTCGTCGGCAGCTCGCGGGCCTTCATCAATGTCACTCCCAGCCTGTTACTCAGCGACGACCCTCTGCCGTTTTCCAAGGAGCAGCTGGGCCTCGAGCTGCCGGAGGACATCGTGCTGGACGAACGCTTGATGGCGGCCGTGGGCACCCTCGCCGAGAAGGGCTACACCATCGTACTCGACAACTTCCGGTATCATGAGAAGCTCGTTCCCCTGGTGCAGCTGGCCCAGTTCGTCAAGATCGACATTCAGGTTGCAGACGACTCGGTCATCCGCGAGTACGTTCAACAGCTGCGCCGGCACAAGGTCGCGCTGCAGGCCACTAAAGTGGAGACGCACGAGGAACTCGCTTCGTGCATGAGTATGGGGTTCGATTATTTCCAGGGCTATTTTCTGGCGAAGCCCAAAGTCATCAAACAGCATTCCGTGCCACCGTCAAGACTGGCCGTGCTCCGCCTGCTCGGTGCCTTGCAGGACCCCAATGTCGACGTTCACGACATAGAACAGCTCATAACCCAGGATCTCTCCCTCAGCTATAAGCTGCTGCGTTACATCAACTCCGCGGCCTTCGCGCTATCGAAGAAGGTGGATTCAATCCGGCGTGCCGTCACCCTCTTGGGCCTCAAGCCCATCAAGAAATGGGTGCGTCTGGTCGCCATGAGTGGCGTTTCCAATCAGCCCGAGGAGCTGCTGCTCACGGCGCTCAACCGCGCCAAGATGTGCGAGCTCCTGGGTCAGGCAGCGGGGCACCAGGACACGGACGCTTACTTCACGGTGGGTCTGTTTTCCGCCTTGGATGCGCTCATGGACATGCCCATGAGGACAGTCCTGGAACAGCTGCCACTGGCCGATGAGCTGACCAACGCCCTGCTGCAGTATCAGGGGGAGCTGGGCGAAGCCTTACAATGCGTATTGGCCCACGAGCGCGGCCGCTGGGAGGAGGTCATTTTCGCCGATCTGGCCACCCAGACCATCAACGAAGCCTTTGTCCAGGCCATCGAGTGGTCGCGGGAGACCGGCAGCGAACTTATGGCGGGCTAAGGGCGACGCAGCCCAGCCGCTCCCGAGCGACCATCCGCGTACGGCTAGCGCGCATCTCTCACCAGGCGGACCCGGCCGGGTCCTACACCAACTGTATCGCCGTTCGTGATCGATATTTCCGAACAGCTATCCAGCCCACAGCGGCTTCGCTGCCCCGCCCGCTCTTCGGGGCCGCAATTCGGTGAAATTGACGGCGCGAGCGCCGGCCTTGTGGCTGCTGGAACTGATATGACGAGTCTGATAGCTTACGCCGCGCGGGACGGTGAGCTGTTGTGGCACGCCTGCGCGCAGGAACAGAGTGCGCGCCTTCAGATGGGGGCTCACTCCCAGGCAACCGTTGGCTGGCAGACGGCATAGACCCCGCCAACTCCAGTGGGGCGGGCACTGTCGGGCAGACTGACATCGGCGTTACCCGCATCGTTTTCGTGAAAGAAGGGCGACGTGTTCGCGAGGCTCTGACATGCAAATCCCCCGCTTTCGCTTTCCCAAGGTAAGCCCGTCTATGCGTTCGAGACTGCTGAGCGCAAGCAGTCCGGTGCCGGAACTCACCGAGTTACCGCCACTCGGCATGGACGAGGAGAGTCTTCGGGACGATTTCAGGCGACACTACAATCACACTTTGGGACGCGACCGGAATCCGCGCTCGACCCATTATCTCTACGACGCCCTGGTCCTTACTCTGCGAGACAGGCTTATGGAGCGGTGGCGGCGCACCAAGTACGCCTGGGACGAGCACCGCTGCAAGCGCACGTACTACCTGTCGCTTGAGTTCCTGATGGGCCGCGCGCTGGGCAATGCCATGCTCAACCTGGGCCTCAACGACCAGGTGCACGCGGCCATGCACGGCCTCGGCCTGGAACTGGAGGAAATTGCCGAATGCGAACATGACGCGGGACTCGGCAACGGCGGTCTCGGGCGACTCGCGGCCTGCTTTCTCGACAGCTGCGCCACCCTGCAGCTACCCGTGGTGGGCTACGGACTGCGTTACGAGTACGGCATGTTCCGCCAGCGTATCGAGAACGGCCATCAGGTGGAGGAGCCCGACCACTGGCTGCGGGACGGCAACCCCTGGGAGCTGGAACGCCCCGAGTACACACAGCGGATCCGCTTCGGCGGTCACACCGAGTTGCAGAGCAGCCGCGAAGGCGGTTTTCGACCCCGTTGGCTGGGCACCCACGATGTCCTGGCCGTGCCCTACGACGTCCCGGTGCCAGGTTATCGCAACGGCACGGTCAACACCTTGAGGCTCTGGAAAGCTTTCGCCACCGATGAGTTCGACCTGGGCGAGTTCAATGCGGGAGCATATCCCGAGTCGGTGGCTGCGAAGAACGCAGCCGAGAACATCACCATGGTCCTGTATCCCAACGACGCCAGCGAGCTCGGCAAGGAACTGCGCCTGCGCCAACAGTATTTCCTCGCCTCGGCAAGTCTGCAGGATATCATTCGCGACTGGATAAGGCTCTACGGCAACAGCTTTGACGAGTTCGCGGCCAAGAACTGCTTTCAACTGAACGACACTCATCCCAGCATTGCAGTGGCCGAGCTGATGCGGCTGCTCATGGATGAGCAGGATCTTGGTTGGGAGGAGGCCTGGGCGATTACGAGCCGCACCATGGCCTACACTAACCACACCCTGTTGCCGGAAGCGCTGGAAAAATGGCCGGTGAAGCTGTTCCAGGATCTATTGCCCCGGCCGTTGGACATCATCTACGAGATCAATGCGCGGTTCCTGAGCCTGGTGGCACAACGCTGGCCTGGGGATACGGACCGGCAGAAGCGGATGTCCATCATCGAAGAGGGGCCCGAGCCGCAGGTCCGCATGGCCTACCTGGCCATCGTTGGGAGCTTCTCCGTAAATGGTGTCGCGGTTCTGCACTCCTGCCTGTTGCGGGAGGGCCTGTTTCGGGAGTTCTACGAGCTCTGGCCGGAGCGATTCAACAACAAGACCAACGGCGTCACGCAACGCCGCTGGCTGGCCTGGTGCAACGGGGCATTATCCAAGCTCATAAGCGAGAGCATCGGAGCCGAATGGGTTGCAGACCTGGAACGTCTCCGGGGACTGGCCCCCCTCGCAGAGGATGCGGAATTTCGCAATCGCTGGCACGAGGTCAAACAGAGCAACAAGCAACGCCTCGCTGGCTTGGTTGCAGAGAAGTGCGGCGTGACGTTCAGCGTCGATGCCATGTTCGACGTCCAGGTCAAACGCATACACGAATACAAGCGCCAGCTGCTCAATGTCCTGCATGTCATACATCTTTACGACCGCATCAAACGCGGCGATACCGCGGAGTGGACACCGCGCTGCGTACTCTTCGGAGGCAAGGCGGCACCCGGTTATGCCATGGCGAAGGGCATCGTCAAGCTGATCAACAACGTCGCCAGCGTAGTCAATCAGGACACAGACGTGGGCGATCTTCTCAGAGTCGCCTTCCTGCCCAACTATCGGGTCTCGACCATGGAGACCATTTGCCCGGCGACGGACCTGTCAGAGCAAATTTCGACCGCGGGAAAAGAGGCGTCCGGCACCGGCAACATGAAGTTCATGATGAACGGTGCCGTCACCATCGGCACCTTGGACGGTGCCAACATCGAGATTCGGGAAGCCGTAGGCGAGGAGAATTTCTTCCTCTTCGGGTTGACGGCGGAGGAGGTGGAAGCCATGCGGGCGCACTACAACCCGCGCGCTGTCGTGGACTCGGATTCCGATTTCAGGCGGGTGATAGACCTGCTGTCCAGCGGCCACTTCAACCAGTTCGAGGCAGGACTCTTCGACAACATCATGAACGCCATCCTCAGCCCCGAGGACCCGTGGATGATAGCCGCCGACTTTCGCAGCTACGTGGACACCCAGGAACAGGCGGCGAAGGCCTACCGCGACCGCGGGCAATGGCTTCGGATGAGCATCCTGAACACCGCCTGTAGCGGCCTGTTTTCCACCGACCGCACCATGCAGGAGTATAACGAGGACATCTGGCGGCTCACCCCAGTGCAGCCGCTCGCCGTCGCCTAGCCCGGATTTCTTACCAGGCGGACCTCGAATTGCAGGCTATGTTGGCCAACTCAGCACATGGACTTCACCGAGCCGGTCTTCCGTGTGAACAGCCTGTCCTATTCGGCTCTTGGCCCACTCTGGCTTTGCATCTTGGCTGGTTCCTGTCCCGGCCGGGGTTTCGGCGGGAATCGCGCAAGGCGACTGGTGGAGGCCCGTTGCAGACCCCGGAACGGGCGGGCAGGGTCGTCAGACCCAGCGGCGGTCGAGGGACGACCGCCCCGAGCGTCAGCACAGGGGCGAGCAGGACAAAGACCAATGTCCTGTGA
>JASJBY010000013.1 GCA_030066245.1 Gammaproteobacteria bacterium | reverse complement strand
GGGTACAGCTGATAGCGAGCCACCAGCGCGATGCCGCTCAGCAAAAGCAGGGTGTCGATAACGTGGGGAGTAACCTTCACCCAGGGCCGCCCGAGCAAGGGTGAGCCCCGCATCATCCAGACACCCCGCACCAGAAATCCAAGCAGGGACGTAGCAGCGAGCGCAGCATGCGCCTGAGTCAACGATGGCATCCCGCCGGGTTCCCAGCCGCCGGCGAGGACTGGACATGACTGCGCGCCGAGCCCGTGGGGAAACGGCGCCCATGTGCCTGGCACGCGACCTTTTGTCCGCTCGCCCTCACGAGTCCATACGCCCCCAGACGCATTGCCCGCCACTCTCGGCATCGATCGCAGCTAGACGATCCTCGTGAGCCGCGAGTTCCTCCGCACTAGCTCGCACCACCACCAGGGGCGGCCGGTCGGAGCTCAGGCGTCGGATGGCGTAGCGGGCGCCGGAAGTCGCCGCATCTTCGGCGCCCAATGACAAGGTCACTTGTCCACCGGTCATGGCCAGATAGACATCGGCCAGGATCTGCGAATCTAGTAAAGCACCGTGCAGATCTCGCGCCGAGTTGTCCACCTCGTAACGCTTGCAAAGGGCATCGAGACTGTTCTTCTGACCTGGGTGCTTATCCCGAGCCAGCAGCAGGGTATCGACGACGCCGCAGAGATCCTCAATCCGATCCATTTGAGGATCCAGCATTCTCAGCTCGTGATTGATGAAGCCCACGTCGAACGGCGCATTGTGGATAATCAGTTCAGCACCACGGACGAAGTCCAGAAAATCCTGGGCAATGTCGGAGAATCTGGGTTTGTCCGAAAGGAACTCGTTGGTGATCCCGTGCACCTCGACAGCCCCGGCGTCAATCTCCCGGTCGGGGTTCATGTACTGGTGAAAAGTCCGCTCGGTAACCCGGCGGTTGACCATTTCCACGCAGCCGATTTCGATTATCCGATGTCCCTGGGATGGCTCCAGGCCTGTCGTCTCTGTATCCAGGATGATCTGGCGCATTGGTTGGTGGGGAATAGTGAATAGTGACTGGTGAGTAGTGACTGGTGAATGGTGCGATTTCGCTATTAACGCTTCAACGTTTGAATCGCTTTGCGCGCCAGGGCATCCACAAGCTCGTTCTCTGGATGGCCGCTGTGCCCGCGGACCCAGCGCCAGCGAATATCATGGGCCTCCGCGGCGGCGTCGAGACGCCGCCACAGGTCGGCATTCTTGACCGGCTTCTTGTCCGCGGTCTTCCAGCCCCTTCTCTTCCAGTTTCCGAGCCACTCGCTGATCCCTTTCTGCACGTAAACGGAATCCGTGAACAGAGTTACTTTGCAGGGGCGTTTGAGGGATTCCAGGGCTTTTATGGCCGCCATGAGTTCCATGCGGTTGTTAGTGGTGTTGGCCTCCGCCCCCGATAGCGTCCTCTCACGGCCCCTGTAACGCAGCAAGGCGCCCCATCCTCCCGGCCCCGGGTTTCCACTGCAGGCCCCGTCTGTATAGATTTCAACGGCCGTAGTGGCCATGCCGCTTCCTTGTGGTAGGTTCGACCCATCGGGCCGTGACCAGCTTTCGCTCCGGCCGCCAGGGCGACTTGATGGGGGTAAGCGTCACCACCCGCTTCCTGGCAACTATCAAATAGCCGCCCCCCAGGTAAGGCCAGAACCGCTTCCCCAGATTATCGAGTGCCCGCGACCGTTCCACTACCCGCTCGTTACGAAACGGCGCACGGAAGAAAAAAGTTTGGCTGTCGACGATATCGAAGCCCAGCAGAGCGAGCCAGTCTTTGATGCGCGTGAGGCTCAGAAAATGGCCGTTCCACGGCGCACCGCGCTTGCGCCGGCCCGCCATCCGCCATAGCCCCATGAGACTCCACGGGTTGAAACCGCTGATCACCACATGCCCTTCCGGCACCAGCACCCTTTCCACCTCCCTGAGCGCTTCATGGGGATGGCCATCGAATTCGAGCAGATGCGGCAGCACGACCACGTCAACACTGTCTGAGGCCACCGGTAAAGCGCCGGCGCTGCCCTTGAGGCTCGCGCCGCCCCCCGTCTGTGACTGGTCGTCAACATCCAGAATTTGCCGGCTCAGGACCCGACTGGCGGCCACGACATCCGAGTCACCCAGGAGACCAACCTGGAGAAGATAGTAGCCGAACAGGTTCGGCAGAACCCGAGCCATCTGGTCCAGTTCATGGGAGAGGAAACAGCGCCCTGGCGCGGTCGAAAACCAGGCACGCAACTGTTGTCTAGTCTGCATTTGCATTGAGTGATGCCCTGGGTCGCCCACCTGGACATTTTGGGCACAGGCGGCCTCCGGCTCAAGGGGCGCAGTGCCGGGTGAACCAACGACCCTGTTGAAGCCACCTCCCTGGCGCCGCCGCGGCCGCTCAAGCATCCGGCCGCCGAGTCGATAACTTGAGCACTGACGAGCCCGCAGGCCCTCGTTTCTCTATGCACCGCACCATCGGAGCGTTCAGGCGACCCGCGGCTGCCGGCGCAACCCGAGAAACGTGGGTTTCGGGGGGATATACCCGCTTGACCCGCTCGTGGCGGATCCCTAGGATGCGCGGACATGGGAAATCGGAAGACCCGGCGACTTCTACTTCTACTCAGTCTGTTCGGTACGCTCACCGCCTGTAATCAACAGGCGCTGCGTCCTACGCACCCCGATCCATCGCCTGCCGCTTCGGCCACCGACGAAGCCAAGGCCCTTGCCGCGACCGATCCCGATCCAGCTCCGCCAGTCGACGGGCAGCCGGGGGTTGCCGGCGCAGATTCGTCTGTAGACGCGCGTGGCCAAGCGACGTGTGGGGAGTGCGCGGAAGTCAACCCTGAGCCCATCGCGGATACCGGCCCCTCGGATCTCTGGGACCGTATTCGAGCCGGTTACGCGCTGCCCCGTGACAGTCACTCGGCTGTGGTAGCTCATGAGAGGTGGCTGAAGGGTAACCAGGCTTATCTGAACCGGGTTACCGAGCGGGCAAGACCCTATCTCTACTACATAGTGGAGAAAATCGAAGCCAGAGACATGCCGCTGGAGCTGGCCCTGCTTCCTGTCGTGGAGAGTGCCTACCAGCCTTTCGCATACTCCCACGGGAGGGCGGCCGGCATCTGGCAGTTCGTGCCTGGCACAGGGCGCCATTACGGCCTGAAACAGAACTGGTGGTACGACGGCCGGCGCGACATCGCAGCCTCGACGGACGCCGCTCTGGAATACCTGGCCAGCCTGCATGACCGCTTCAACGGAGACTGGCTGCACGCCATCGCCGCCTACAACTGCGGAGAAGGCAATGTTGCCAAGGCCATTCGGCGCAACCGGCGCGCAGGCAAGCCTACAAGCTTTTGGCACCTGAAGCTGCCCCGCGAAACCCGGAGCTATGTACCGCGGCTGATCGCTGTGGCAAACACCATCGGCACGCCCGAGGCCTACAGGCTGAGCCTACCCTCTGTGGCCAACGAACCTTATCTTGGCCCGGTAGACGTCAACAGCCAAATCGACATGGCCCTGGCAGCGGATTTGGCAGGCGTGTCCCTGGCGGAGCTCTACCGACTGAATCCAGGGTTTAACCGGTGGGCCACCGATCCCGCCGGGCCCCACACGCTGCTGCTGCCGCTCGAGAAGCACGAAGCCTTCGTCAAGGGGCTTGAATCGTTGCCTCCGGAGAAGCGGATCCAGTGGGAGCGCCACCGCATCCGTTCCGGAGAGACGCTGAGCCGAATCGCGCTCCGCTACCATACCACCGTCGATGTTCTCAAGCAGATAAACGGTATCAGGGGAAGCCGCATCCGCGCAGGCCACAGCCTTATTGTCCCGGTGGCCACCAAGTCCATCAAGGAGTACAGCCTGAGCGCCGATTCCCGGCTCCGAGCCGTACAGGCTCAGCGACGGCGGGGCTCCCGAACAACCTACGTGGTGCGTCCAGGGGACTCGCTTTGGCACATTGCTCGCCGCTACCGGGTGAGCACGAAGCAGTTGGCTCGCTGGAACGGCATGGCACCCAGAGACACTTTGCACCCGGGGCAGAAACTGGCCATCTGGCAGAAGCCCGGGCTCAAGAAGACAGTACTGACGGCGCAGACCAGCAGCCCCGCCGTCACCGGGGAGACCCGGCGACGCATACGCTACACCGTGAAGCACGGCGAGTCTCTGTGGCGCATTTCGCGGCGATTCAACGTCAGCGTCGGCTCTCTGCGGAAGTGGAACGGTTTGAAGAAGGGGCAGTACCTCCAGCCTGGTCAGAGGCTGAAAGTATACGTTGACATTACCCGTCAGGCGGAGAGCACCTAGCCCGGATTTCTCACCAGGCGGACCTCGGAGCACAGACTATGTTGGTAAACTCAACACAGGTGAGAAATCCGGGTTAGCGTTCGTCTCACTGGTGTTGACGGTGTCAGCAAGCCGGCCGGCTGGTAGGCGCGCGAGCACAAGATCAGCAGAAGCGGTCAAGAGGGCGAAGCAACGCAGATGGCCGCTTCCCGCCTTGCATTGCGACTTGGCGGAGGTTGGGGCGGTCGGGCTTATCGCCGTGGCGGCGGTTCCGGCCCGCCCCGGGTGCGGTTCACGGCATTGGTATTCGGTTAAGGCGGCACCGGCTGAAGCCGCCTCCGTTTGCAGCGGAAGACTTGCTGTCGCGCAGCTGAAACTGCGCCCGCGAGCGGCTCTTGGGGGATTGTGTGACACAACGCCCATTGTGGTGTACCGAGGGATGGTTGCAAACAATCCATGGACTATGATGACGGTTAGCATTGGATGCCGGGCCTGGCAGCATTGAGGACATCAGCCGACTTTACTATACGCGCAATGAGCATTTCACCGGAGCTTAAGAATCGTCTCATGGCCGAAATGCCCAGCAAGCTGGGCAAGTACGAGGTCATGGACATTTTGGGTCGTGGGGCCATGGGCGTGGTCTACCTGGGATACGACCCTTTCGCCGACCGCAAGGTGGCAATTAAGGTCCATGTCATCGACCAGGAGGACGAGCATACGGTTCAGCTCTACCGGCGTATGTTCTTCAACGAAGCCCATATGGCGGGCCTGCTCGACCACACGAACGTTCTCTCGGTCTACGACGCCGGCGTGGAAGGAGAGCTCCCATACATCGTGATGGAGTACGTTCAAGACGCCCGCACCCTCAAAGAACACTGCAGTGTCGACACACTGCTGCCGCTCAAGCGCGCCGTGGAAGTCATCTTCAAATGTGCCAAGGCAATCGACTACGCGCATCGGATGGGCGTCATCCACCGCGACATCAAGCCGACTAACATCATGTTCACGGACGATGACGATATCAAAATCGGTGATTTCGGCATCGCCAAGCGAACGCATTCGGATACGACCCAGGTCATGGGCATGATTGGCTCGCCGCGCTACATGTCCCCGGAACAGGCCCAGGAGGAGGAAGTCAACAACCAAACGGACATTTTCTCCCTCGGCATTGTTTTCTATGAGCTGGTCACGGGCAGACTGCCCTTCGAAGCTCAGGGTTTCAGCCGGCTGATGCACAAAATCATCAACGAGGCCCCGACGCCCATCGAGCACCACCGCGCCGACGTGCCGCGCCGGCTCCGCGACATCATCATGACCTGTCTGCAGAAGGATCTGAGCAAGCGTTATAAGAGCGGCGCCGAGCTGGCCGTGGACCTGGCGCGGAGCTTTGACGATCTGGAACGCATCGACAGTGAGATCGACAACGAAGAAAAGTTCACCGCCATAAAGAGCCTGAGCTTCTTCAAGCAGTTTTCTGATACCGAAATCTGGGAGGTCATACGAGCGGCGACCTGGGAGCGCTTTTTTCCCGGCGACCTGGTTGTCTCTGAAGGCGCCTCCGACCAAGCCTTCTATATTATTGTCAGCGGCAGCGTTACCGTCACCAAACACGACCGGGTTCTTGGATCCTTGACCATGGGCGACTGCTTCGGCGAGATGGGTCCGCTGACCAAAGAGAAACGAACCGCATCGATTGTTTGCGTCAACGACGTGGATGTGATCAAGGTCAACTCGACGCTGATCGATCGAACCTCGGTTAACTGCCAGCTCAAATTTCTGAAGATCTTTCTGCGTACCCTCATCGAGCGCCTGGCGGTGACCAATCAGGCCCTCGTCGACCAGTAAGCCCCACTCTTCCACGGCGGATCCGTAGCAGGGATCGGGCTGGTCACGCCTACGGCCATCTGATAACCTCGGGTTATCTCTGTGGCAGGTGGCTTATCCAGCTATGCGAGCCCTACGGTCGAATCGGACCGGCCGGATTCGAATCCAGCAGTTCACCGACACTCACCTGCACGCCGATTCCGGCAAAGAACTGTACGGGCTCGACACGGAACGCTCACTCCGCCAAGTGTTGGCCAAAGCGCGCGAGGCAGCCCCGGCACCTGATCTGATTCTGCTGACGGGCGACCTGGTGCATGACGGTTCCAGCCATGGATATCGCAGGCTGGCGGGATACATGGGTGAGCGTGGCGTGCCCGCTTATGCACTTGCAGGCAACCACGACGCCCCGGCGACCATGGCCAGCATCTTCCAGGGCCTGCCGGTCGACTATCGGGAGACCCTGACCATCGGGGCGTGGTTACTGGTATTTCTGAACTCCCATCTGCCGGGCAGCGACGCCGGAGCGCTCGGCGGGAAGCAGCTGGAACAGCTCCGGGCGCTGCTCGACGATTGCCAGAATCGCCATGTCCTGCTGTGCCTGCATCATCAGCCAGTGCCCGTGGGCAGCCCCTGGATAGATCGCATCGGCCTACAGGACGCTGCCGAACTCTGGCAGGTTCTTGAGCGCCGCCCTGAGGTAAGGGGAATCCTCTGGGGGCACATTCACCAGGACTATACCGGCGAAGCACACGGCGTGCGGCTGCTCGGAAGTCCGTCTACCTGTGTGCAGTTCGCCCCACGATGCGACGATTTCCGTCTGGACGATATCCCGCCGGCGTACCGTTGGCTGGAGCTGGCCGCCGACGGCGCCATCGAGACAGGCATCGTTCACTGTCCCTTGCCTGACGACCACGCGTGAAGCCCCGGGCCCCTCCACCCGCTGCACCCGGTCACTGCTTCTGCAGCAACTCCGGCCTTAGCATCCACTGCAAGGTCCAGCCGCCACCCTGATCGCGCTCCAGGCAGGCAACGCTTCCCGGTCGAAACTCAACCAGCGGGCGTTCCTCCCGGCCGGTAAGCAGCCGAGTCACACAGCGGCCCATGAACGGCTGGTGCCCCGCGACGAGCACGTCGTCCGTCATGGACTCGAGTGAACGCAACAGCTCATCCCCGGAGTCCTTCGGGCCCAGCCCTTCCATGGCTTCGACCACGGCAGCCGTACCGATGCTTGCGGCCAGCACCTCGGCTGTCTGCCGCGCCCGTGTCTTACCGCTGTGCCACACCCGGGCAACGGTGACGCCAGAAGCCCTCAGGTGCTGCGCGAGAGTGGCAACATCCCCCCTTCCCGTGTCGCTCAAAGGCCGCTCCGGATCGAACTCCTTGGCCAACGCTTCACCATGCTGAGTCAGATAAACCTTCATTGTGCTCCTCCGTCGGCCATCTCAGTCGGATGTGATACCCGAGCCGCATTCCTCGCTCGCTGCTGGCCCTGCCAGCGCCCGATGTCTACGACGTTTACTTAAATGCATGCCGGCGTTGGACCCGCCGGACGCCACGTCGCTGCCGCGCCTGCGATGATTTTCCGTGAAAGCGTGTGCCCTTCGAACGCCTCCCGTCTATACTATGCACA
This sequence comes from Gammaproteobacteria bacterium, assembly GCA_030066245.1. Lineage (GTDB taxonomy): Bacteria > Pseudomonadota > Gammaproteobacteria > JAABTG01 > JAABTG01 > JASJBY01. The sequence goes on along the minus strand of JASJBY010000013.1, from coordinate 17,817 downwards.
GACGTCGGCCAAGCGTGTCGCTACGTCAAAACAATAACATCAGTACCCTCTCGAGAGAACGCAAGAATAGTTGCGAGGATAAGGCATGACACAGTTCACGCGCGTGGATCGGATGGATCCGAACAAACAGAATTCGCCCACCACCGGACCCATTGACGAAGAATCGACTGTCCTTCTAAATGGTGCTGCCAAGGCCTGCCAATGGAACGGACAGGAATTCCCCGACGGCGCCATGGTCTGTGCCGAGGGTATTGCCTACGAATGCAGCTTCGGTAAATGGGTCAAGCAGAAGGACGGCTGCTGATCCCGAATAGCAGGACCACGGTTGCCACCCCTCGAGTGCGCCGCCTGCCAGCCAATAGCTGACCTCCCCCGTTACCTCCCTGCTGCTCGCACGGGCCCAATCCAATTTTAGGGATTCGGCTGCATGCTTTTGCGCGCGCCGCGTTGCGCATTAACTCCCATACAGCCAGCACCGGACCCGATGGGAATCACTGAAGCCGACCTCTTCCGGGTATTGCTCGCCGCAGATTGGCTTGGCCTCAGGGCAGCGGGGATGAAAATGACAACCTTTCGGCGGACTTGCCGGGGACGGCAGGTCGCCCTCAAGTCGGATCACCTCGCGACGGCTCTTGGGCTCCACCACCGGCACCGCCGAGAGCAGCGCCTGGGTGTAAGGGTGCTTGGGCCTGTTCAATACCTCTTCCACTGTCCCCTGCTCGACGAGCCTGCCCAGGTACATCACCGCCACGTCATGGGCCAGGTATTCCACGACGGAAAGGTTGTGAGTGATGAACAGATAAGCCAGTCCCATACGTGACTGAAGTTCCCGCAGGAGATTGAGGATCTGGGCCTGCACCGATACGTCTAACGCACTGGTGGGTTCATCGCAGACTACGAGCCTGGGCCGCACGGCCAGCGCCCGCGCGATACAGATCCGCTGACGCTGCCCGCCGGAAAACTCGTGCGGATAGCGCTCTTTGGCATCCGGAGAGAGGCCCACGCGGTTCAGCAACTCGTCCACCTCGCTCTGCCGCTGCTCGCGACCGCCTCCAATCCCCTGGGCGAGCATGCCCTCCTCGATAATCTCGCCGATCATCATGCGTGGATTCATGGACGCGTAAGGATCCTGAAAGATGATCTGCATGTCTCGGCGACGACGCCGCAAGGCTTGTCCCCGCAGGGCCGTCAACTCGTCTGACTCGAAGCGTACTGAACCCCCGCTCGGACGAATAAGCTGGAGCAGGCCCTTGCCCGCTGTCGTCTTGCCACAGCCCGACTCCCCCACCAAAGCCAGTGTATGTCCCGAGTGAATGTCCAGAGACAGGCCGTCCACTGCCCGGACGGAGCCCACTAGACGCTTGAGTACACCCTTCCTGATCGGAAAGTGGACCTTGAGATCACGAATCCGCATCAAAGGCGTTCCGGGCTGCGACAGCCGTGAAGCTCCCGGCGGTGGCTTGACCTTGCGGTCAACCGTCGGCAGAGGCCCACTGGCGGCGAGGGGGCCGTAGAGGTGGCAACGCACGCTGTGGCCGTTGCCTGCGTCACTCCAGCGGGGCTCCCGGGTTTTGCAGCTCTCCCAGGCGCGGTCGCACCGAGGCTGGAAACGGCATCCCTGGAAAACCTGCACCAGAGAAGGCACCGAGCCGTGGATGATCTCCAGGTGGTGTTCTCGCTTGTTCACGCTGGGCAGGGAAGCGAACAGCTTCTCGGCGTAGGGGTGCTTTGGAGCCTGAAAGAACTGCCGGCAGGTAGCTTGCTCCACCACATGCCCGGCATACATGACAGCCACCCGGTCTGCCATCTCGGCCACCACGCCCAGGTCGTGGGTAATCAGGAGTATGGCCATCCCAGTCTTGCGCTGCAGATCGCGCAGCAGCTCCAACACCTGGGCCTGGATGGTGACATCGAGCGCCGTGGTCGGCTCATCCGCAATGAGCAGGTCGGGCTCCCCGGCCAACGCGATGGCGATCATCACCCTTTGCTTCATGCCGCCCGAGAGCTGGTGAGGATACTCACCGAGTCTTCGTACCGGATCCGGGATGCCGACGGCATCCAGAAGCTCCAGGCAGCGGGCACGCGCGCGGGAGCCCTTCAGCCCCTGATGGCTGCGCAGGCTCTCGCTGATCTGGTCGCCCACCGACAGCACGGGATTCAGGCAGGACTGAGGCTCCTGAAAGATCATGGCCAAGCGACCGCCCCTGACCCGTCGCATGGCCATTTCCACCAGCCCGAGCAAGTCCTGCCCGTCGAGACGCACGGAACCGGAGACGATACGCCCGGCGGCCGGCAACAGGCGCATGACGGACAGGGCCGTCATTGATTTGCCACAGCCTGACTCGCCCAGAAGCGCGAATGTCTGGCCACGCTCGAGCTGCAAATCGATGCCGTCCACCGCTCTCACGGCGCCAGCCGGCACATCCAGCCAGGTGCGGAGATCTTCAATCCGAAGCAGCGGCTCAGCCATGCTGGCGCATCGCCCGTTGGCACGCTCGCCGCAGAAAGAGCAGGCGCCCCGGCAAAGGATTAGTCCTTTCTGATCCTGGGATCGAATGCATCCCGGACCGCGTCGGAAAAGAGATTGGCCGAGAGGACAAGCGTGAACATGAAGACAAACGCCGCCGCCAACGACCACCATACAATGGGCTCTCGCGCCATCTCCAGGCGTGCACTGTTGATCATGTTACCCCAGCTGACGGTGCTCGGATCCACGCCGATGTTGACGTAGGACAGAACGGCCTCGGCCAACACCAGTCCGCTGAAATCGAGCACCACGGTGATGAGTACGATGTGCATGACATTGGGCAGAATATGCCGGAGGATGATGGAGAAGCTGCCCACGCCGAAGGCGTGTGCAGCCTGAATGTACTCCACTTCCCTGAGCTTCAGGGTCTCGCCGCGCAGGAGGCGGCACAGACCGGTCCAGCTTGTGATGCCAAGTATGATGCACAGGAACAAGAGCCGCATGTCCGCACGCGCCGCCACGTTCTCAAAGCGCTCGGCATGGGTGGTCATGTACACCTGTAGCATGAGGATTGCGGCCGCGATCAGAAGCACGCCGGGGATGGAGTTGAGGGTCGTGTAGATGTATTGGATCGTATCGTCCACCCAGCCCCGGAAATAGCCTGCGGGTATACCGAGAAAGATCGCGAAAGGAAGCATCACCAGGGTAGTCAGTGTGCCGATGACCAGGCCCGTGCGGATGCTCTTCAGTCCTTGAAAAAGCACGTCCTGACCCACCTTATCCGTACCGAAGATGTGATAGCCGGCGCCCAGGCGCGCGACCAGGAATCCCAGCACAACCAGCACGCTGGCAGTGCCCAGAATCACCGCCCATGGCACCGGCTCATGTCCGCGCAGCACGCTGGTCAGCTTGGCCCGGAAGGAGACACCGGCACGCCTGGCCAACAGACTGAGTAAAGCAGCGGACAGCAGAAGCGAGACGGCGATCCCCTCCGCGACTGCCCGTAGTGAAGTCAGCGCGATGTCCCTTGGGCGGTCGGCCACGTCTTCCAGGTGACTGCCACCGTAGACGAGGCGACGATAGTCGCGGATCTGCTGGCCACCCGGCAGTTCAATACTTTCCTTTGCGTATAAATGCGTGGCGAAAGGCGCCGAGTAAGTCTTTTCCACCTTCGTACGCATGGGAGTCATTATCACGTCGAAGACGCTGAGGATCTCCGCCGAATACCCCACCCCGCCCTCGGAGCGCTCCAAGCGCGGGTGGAAATGCATGGAATCGAGCAAACCGATGAGCACATAGGCCGAGAGCACCACCGCCGCCGACATGCCGAGCCGACTTCTCATCATCTGCCGCCAGGGCGCCCTCAGATGCTCGTGTCGCCGCACGTAAATCACGAACCCAATGCCCGCTGACACCAGCAGGTAGATCAATGCATCTGTCCAGAGGATGACGGGCATCTCGTTCAGAAGGGAGCAGAGGGCAGAGGGCAGGGGGCAGCAATGAAGCAGCGCGAAACACCAGCCTGAGGATCGGCGAGCGCCCGAAGCCGCGCTCTGTTCATCAACGCTGCCCTTTTGTTTGTCTTGTCTCGTTTCATAGTTCTACGACGCAGGCCGCAAACCGGCACCGTCCATCTTCCCGTTAAAGTCTGCCTATCCCCTTTCACGTCTCGCCTCGAAGCTAGTGCCTATTACTTCTCTCTGCCCCCTGCTCCCTGCCATTTTCCCCTTCTCCCTGCTCCCTTCTCCCTTCTTCCTTCTCCCTTCTCACTTCTTGCCGACCGCTGCCCGCCAACCGCTGCCCGCTTCTCTTCTCCCTTCTCCCTGCTCCCTGCCCCCTGCTCCCTTCTCTAATGAAGTCTTATCCTAGGGTCCACCATGGTATAGGAGATATCGGTAAGCAGAAGGCCCACGATGTAGAGTACCGAGCCCAGGAAAACCATTGAACGGACGATGGCGAAGTCCTGTCGGTTGATGGCATCGATGGTATAGCTTCCGAGCCCAGGGATACCGAAGAAGGACTCCGTGATCAGGCTGCCCATGAACAGCAGGGGCAGCACCACCACCACGCCGGTGAGTATGGGAATGAGGGCATTTCTCAGGACATGCTTGAAGAGTACCGAGTGCTCCTCGAGTCCCTTGGCCCGAGCCGTCCGCACGTAGTCCTTGCCAAGCTCTTCCAGGAAGATGGTTCTGTACCAGCGGGTCCCCGACCCTATACCGCTGGCCAGGCCGATAAGCACGGGCAGCACGATGAACTTGAAAGCGTTCAGTCCGGTGTCGTAGCCGGAAATCGGCACCAGATTGAGCAGCTTGCCCACCAGATACTGACCGCCGATGATGTAAAAGAGGCTCGAGACGGACATCAGTACCACGCAGGCGATAACGCCCCAGAGGTCGATGTAGGTTGCGCGAAAGAAGGCGATGATCATGGCGCAGGTGATGTTCACAAGCAGCCCGATGAGCAGGCTGGGTATTGCGATGGCAAGGCTTGGCCACATGCGCTGGGCAATGTCGTAGCCGATGTCACGGCCACTGTCGGAACGGCCGAAATCGAAAACGAACAAGTGCAGGGATTTCTGAAAGAAGATGGTGTCCGTAAGTCTTTCCACGCCGTCCGCAGCGACGTTAATCAGCAGGGGTCTGTCATAGCCTCGCGCCTGCTTCCACTCCTGAATCGCTTCCGGAGTGACGTATTTCATGCCTAGATGCATGCGCGCCATGTCCTCCGGGCTGTTCACGACGAAGAACAACACGAAGGTCAGCACGTTGACCCCTATCAGGATCGGAAAGGCATACAGCGTTCTACGGATGATGTAGGCGATCACTGGACGGCCGCCCTCTCTCGGCGGCGATAGCTGATGAAGGCGGGAACCAGCGAGACGGCCAGAATGCCAAAGCCGCCGTAAATGGGCCACAGCACTGGCCGGTTCCATTCCCGTCGCCTCTGCTCACGCAGCACTGGGTCCACGCGCCGATACTTCAGGGTGTTGTTGGCCATCAGATTGGGCTTGGCGTTGGCGTACCAGCCGTGGTGCAGGGAGAAGGCCTTGGGATGATAACCCCATAGCCAGGGTGCGTCGCGGCGTGCGATTTCCACAGAGCGCTGGATGATTGCCTGGCGCCGTGGGCCATCGTCCATGTTCTTCAATTCCTCGAATAGCCGATTGAACTCTGCGTTATCGTAGTTGGCAGCATTCTCCCCGCCATGTCTGACCTTGCCGTTCGGACCGTGTAGCAGAAACAGAAAGTTCTCCGGATCCGGATAGTCGGCGTTCCATCCCCACTGGAAAATCTGCGCCGTGCCTTTGCGCATTTTGTCCTGGAACCGGTTGTAATCTGTGGCCCGAACCACCAGCTGGATGTCGAGTTTGGCGAACTGCTTCCGCATCCAGTCCATTCTCGCCTTGTCATCGGGACCGGTCGCCGTGGTGTCGAAGAACAACGTGAGCGGCTTGCCCGTGTTGGAGTCAATGCCGTTCGCGTAGCCGGCCTCTGCCATCAGGCGTCTGGCTTCCTCCACGGGCCTGCGCCGGGGCTTGTCATTCGCCCAGGCGTACACGTAGGTGTTAATACCCGCCGCCCCGGGGACGTGGCCGAAGATTCCCGGGGGAATAGGCCCCTGGGCAGCCATTCCCCGCCCGTTCGCGAAAATGGAGATGAACTCTTCGAAATCCACGGCTATCGAGATGGCCCGGCGCAACTTGCGCGCCCTGTCGCCGGCTCCACCCACCACCGGATCGAGCATGTTGAAGCCCGTGTAATAGATAGACGTTGTCACTGCGGTCGTCAGTGAGATACCTTTCTCCTGCATGCCTTCGGTGAGCTGTGCATCCCCCTTGCCGCCGAAACGTATCGCCTGATCGAAGCTGTCAGAGCTGATTCCCGAGGTGTCGTAGTAGCCTTGCAGAAACTTGTTCCAGTAGGGAATCGTCTCTTTCTCGAGACTGAACACCGCCTGGTCGATGAAGGGCATGGACTCGCCGGCGTCTTGCAGCAGACCTGCTTCCCGGTCTCCCGGCTCGCCCACGGAAGGGTAGGGTTCACCCCTGAAGTTGGGATTACGGGCCAGGACCATGCGGCGATTCGGATTGTTCTCGGTCAACATGAACGGCCCTGTGCCCACCGGATACCAGTCCAGCGTAATGTTGCGCTGCGCCATTCCGGGCTGCGCGTAGAAGCGCTCGGCCTCCCACGGCATGGGCGCAAAGAAAGGCATGGCCAGCCAGTACCGGAACTGGGGATACTTGCCTTTGATCTTCAAGCGATAGGTGTAGCGATCCCTGAGCTCGACACCCGCGTGCGGTATTGGCCGCAGGTCCAGGTAGCCATTACCGGACCCGGTGGCGCTCGTTACGTCCAGACGCTCCGAAACCAGTTCCGAGAACTCTGCCATGCCGACAATGTGCTCCTTCATCAGGCCGGCAATGGGTGAATGCAGCCCCGGGTGGGCCAAGCGCTTGAGCTGATAGACGAAGTCCGCCGCCACCAACTCGCGGGTGCCCGTCTTCCGAAAGTCGGCCAGAAGCCGCACCCCCGCGGGCAGACCGTCGGTCAGATTGTGATAACGATACTCGCCGGCCTCGTTCAGTGCGAAAGCCGGATGGGGCTGGAACAGTATGCCCGGTCTGATACGGACCTCGTAAATGCTGTATGCGATGTCGTCCACCGACGCCGTGGCGGGCAGAACGCCGCCCGCCGAATCCAGGTAGACCGGCGTCGGCACGCTCTCCGCGGAAAGGGGTACCAGGGTGTAGGGCCGTTTCAGGTAGTGGTATTGCAGGGGCGGTTCGTAGATCTGAGCGATGAACGCGTACTCGTTGGAGCTGTAGGCGCGCCCCGGATCCAGATGCTTGGGGCGCTCGGCGAACTTGCTGTAGAGCACGTTCCCGCGCGCCTGCCCGGATGGATACGGATTGTTCCAGGGCGACTTGCCGCAAGCGCTCAGGGCACCGACGAGAACCGTGCACAGAAACAAGGCCCAGAATCTGCGGGCACAGACCGCGCTCCCTGTGGACGGAAACCCGCGATTCACGTCTTTATTCAGCTCCCGCCTCCAAGGCCTTGCCGCGTTCTTGCAACAGTCCGTCCGACGGCGGGCCCAGTGCTCCGGCCCGGTGTAGCGCACTTTCGCTGGTTTGCGTTTCGACAGCGCCCGCATTATAAACTGGGGGCTTGTCGCTTACACTGTTGGTAGCCAGTCAGCCACCCGGCGGGATCCAACCCAGCCGACGTTTATCAGGTGGAAAAGAGCCGGCCAGACAGGCATGAAAGGCTAAAGCCCCTCGGCGACTTAAGACAAGGGAACGAGCAATGGGTTTTCTCGAAGGCAAACGCGCGCTCATCGTTGGGCTCGCCAGCAACCGCTCAATCGCGTGGGGAATAGCGCAAGCCATGCGTCGCGAGGGGGCCGAACTTGCGTTCACCTACCAGAACGACAAGCTGCGCGAGCGTGTAGAAAAGATGGCCAGTGAGTTGGACTCCCGGCTCACCACGCCCTGCGACGTAGCCAGTGACGAAGAAATTGACCGCACCTTCGACAGACTTGGCGACACCTGGGACGGTCTGGATATCATCGTCCATTCGGTGGCCTTTGCTCCCCGAGAGCAACTCGACGCCGATTATCTGGGCAGGCTGACCCGCGACGGCTTTCGTATAGCTCACGAGATCAGTTCTTACAGCTTCGCAGGACTCGCTAAAGCGGGCCTCGATATGATGCGAGGCCGACACGGCTCGCTGCTGGCATTAACCTACCTGGGCGCTGCCCGTGCCATTCCCAACTACAACGTCATGGGTCTTGCCAAAGCGAGTCTGGAGGCGAACGTGCGCTATGTGGCCCGCGACCTCGGGCCCGAGGGCATTCGTGCGAATGCTTTGTCTGCGGGGCCCATACGTACACTCGCCGCCTCGGGCATCAGTGACTTCCGCAAGCTGCTGGAGTACAACGAGCGGATGGCGCCCCTGCGTCGCAACGTGACCATCGAGGAGGTGGGCAACGCCGCCGCCTTCCTGTGCTCGGATCTGGCCTCGGGCATCACCGGCCAGGTGCTCTACGTGGACGGCGGCTTCAACATCACCGCCATCGAGAACGTTTGACCTGCCTGGCGTGCCGGTCAGGCGGCTCGCCCGCTAGCGCACTAGTCCTCGGCGACAAATCGCACTTCAGCCCGTTGCTGCCTCGGGGTCAGATGCCGCTCACGAAACTGCCTGTCCAGGCGCCTGCAAATATCGTAAAAACGTCGCTTGATAACGTTGATCGGCGTGCCGCAGGGACCCGCCGGCAGCTCGTCGTCCTCAATCGGCGCCAGAGCGACCGCATCGTATGTTCCGAAGATGATGATGCGGAAATCGCTTTCCTCCCCCTCGCTCCTCGCCTCGTCGAAGGCCGCGAACGCGTCGAGAAGCAACTGCCGACTGCGCAGCAGCTCGCGCACAGAGCCGCTGATCTTCTCCCGTTCTGCGAGAAAATGGTATACGACCTCTATGGTCGCGTGCTCATCTCTGGTCACGTGGTCGGCGGGGCCGATGTAGAGGTTGCCGTCCAGATCCAGCACGAACGGGTTCTCTTTGAACCCGCCTTCAAAGGTTCGGCTGACGAAGGGCAGTGTCCCCAGCAGCTTCGTATGTGATGCCATCCCCGACGCCTAATCAGTCATGCGACCCGCATCGAAACCCCGGCGGCAACTCTGGAAACCAGGCTGCCGGCAGAGTTGCCTACTCGAGGTTATCCGCGAAGGTCTCGATGCTGGAGCCTGCGCGCAGGGCCTGCAGGAATCCACTGAAGACCTCCTCGCCCAAGCCGCGCTCGAGACTAGCGCGTAGAGCATCCCGAGTCGCCTTGTTCGAAGCGTCCGGATCACCATCCTGCACCGCGGTCAGTGAAATCAAGGCGAAATCGCCCGACGGAAGAACCGTGCTGCCGTAAACCGACTCGCCTGGCGAAGGACGGTTTAACTGGAACGCCCGTTTCACAACGGCCGCCGGCGTGGACGAGTCGGTCCGTGCCACTTCTTCCCGCGCGCTCCACTTCAGATCACGTTCCTTGGCTATCGCCTCTCCATCGGCCCCCTCACGCAAAGCCTTGAGTGCCAGCTGGCCCTGCGCCGTGGCCATCTCCCGTGCCTTGTCGTCCGTCAGCAGCGACACAATCTCGCTCCGGACCTCTTCCAGGGCGCGATCGGATGGGGGTCTGTGCTCCTTTGCCCTGAGCACCACGATACGACCGTTGGCCAGCTCCAGGGGCTCACTGTTGTTGCCGTTGACCAGAACCTCATCGGCGAAGGCCGCGGCGACAACCTTTCTGTCGGCCAGGATGCCCGGGCCACCGCCGCGACCGAAGAATTCGCTTTCCTGTACCTCGAGCCCGATGGCTTCTGCAGCTATCTCCAGCGTGTCGGGGTTCTCGAACGCCAGATTGGCCAGCTGTTCAGCCTGCTCGAAGTACAGGTGCTCCGCCTTCTCCAGCTGGAGTTCTCGACGGACCTGCTCCTGAACTTCCGCCAGCGGCTTCACCTCACCTGCCTGAACACCCTCCAGTCTGATGATGTGGAAGCCGAAGCTACTGCGAACCGGGTCGCTGATCTCCCCGGACTGCATAGCGAAGACCGCCTCCTCGAAGGGCTTATCCATGACACCCCGGCTGAAGTAGCCGAGGTCGCCGCCAAGGTCGGCCGATCCCGGATCGTCGGACTCGGCTTTCGCGAGTTCTTCGAAAGACTCGCCTGCTGCAAGACGCTGGCTGAGTTCCTGAGCTTTCTTCTCGGCGGCTGCGATTTCGCCCGCGGGTGCATCCTGGGCAGCGGCTATCAGAATGTGGCTGGCCCGGCGCTGTTCGGCCGCCACGTAGTTTGCTTTCTGCTCTCCGTATCGGCGCTCCAGCTCGCTCTGCTCTATGGATATCTGCTCGGCAATAGTGCCCTTGGAGAGAACCAGGTATTCCACGCTCACCTGCTCAGGGTTGACGAAGGAAGCGCGGCGGCTTTCGTAGTAGTCTTTTGTCTCGTCTTCGGAGATGTCTACCTGGTTGCGGAAGGCCGACATGGGCACCAGAAGATAGGCGAAATCCCGGGTCTGCTCCTGCAGGCGTAGAGCTTGGTCGACAGCCGCTTCTGTTACGAGAGCGGACGAGGCGACAGCGGACTGCAGCTGGTCGGTGAGCAACGACCGACGAAAGTTATGCTCGAAGTAGCCCGGTGAGTATCCCTGATTGCGCAGCCAGCTCTCGTACTGGGCCTGAGAAAAGCCATCATCCGCCTGAAACGCACTGATGGCACGAATCTGCAGAGCCAGCTGCTCATCTCCGACACGCAGACCGTGGGCGGCAGCCGACTGCAACATGACTTCCTGATCGATCATCTGCTGCAAGGTTTCCCGCTTGAGCCGACGATCGTCCAGGCGCCCCAGGTCGAACTGGGGGCCGAGCATCGCCTGCAGCCTGAAACGCTGTCGCTGATACGCATCCTGGAACTCCGGTAGCGTCAACTCGCGGTCGTTGACCTTGGCCACCACGACATTGGCATCGGGCCCGAAATACTGGTGGATGCCCCACAGCGCGAAAGTGGCGATGATGAGACCCACGATGATCCACATCAGCACGCCTTGCGCCCGATCTCTGATGCCCTGCAACATGACGAATGTCTCTCAGCTCACGCGCCTTCCGCGCTTCCGGTAGTACCCCGTCATCATTCGCCGGGGGTGCTTCCGCGGTCGAACAATGCGGAATTTAAAGTCAAGCTGTCAGCCGGACGCCGTACGACGGCCAACATGAAAAAAGGGCGCGTCTCTGGAGACGCACCCTCTGTTGTTGGTGGCGGAGTGGACGGGACTCGAACCCGCGACCCCCGGCGTGACAGGCCGGTATTCTAACCAGCTGAACTACCACTCCGTACTGCTACTGGTGGGTGCTGAGGGGCTCGAACCCCCGACCCTCGCCTTGTAAGGGCGATGCTCTCCCAGCTGAGCTAAGCACCCCCAAGGAGATCAGTCAGTTTACGGCATCCTTCAAAGCTTTGCCAGCTTTGAAAACTGGCATGGATGACGCCGATATCTTAATGGTCTCACCCGTGCGCGGGTTGCGGCCCGACCGTGCAGCACGCTCCTTGACCATGAATGTCCCGAATCCCACGAGGGTGATTTGATCACCCGCCTTCAACGCACCGGTTATGGAATTCACCAATGCATCTATTGCCCGCCCGGCCGCCGCTTTGGAAAGATCCGCTTCCTCGGCGACAGCATCAATCAGCTCCGATTTGTTCATACACATCCCCCAGCGTTAATCTAGTTGAGGCACCGACTCTCCGCCTCCCAAGTCAGGAAACCCCACGATCGCAGAGCGCGATTTATACCAATGGCTCGAAAGCCATGTCAAGCGCGGAAAACAGCCATCGGAAACCAGTAACCGCCCGGCAGACAGCGGTTTTGCATGCGCTTATTGACAGAGCATTAGTGCGTGGTAACGCGCCCGCGTTTCTTCGTGGGCTCAGCGGCTTCGCCTTGTTTAATCACGCCCTCCTCCTTGGAACTTTCCTCGGGAGGCTCAGGCAGGTGATTCAGCGCGACTTCGAAAATCTCGTCGATCCATTTCACAGGACGAACGTCGAGATTCTGCTTGATATTAGCAGGTATTTCCGCCAGGTCACGTCTGTTGTCCTCCGGTATGAGAACGGTTTGTATACCTCCGCGAAGTGCCGCCAGGAGCTTCTCTTTCAACCCTCCGATGGGCAGAACCTCACCGCGGAGAGTGATTTCACCAGTCATGGCCACGTCAGACCGAACGGGAATCCCGGTCAGCACCGATACTAGAGCCGTGGCCATGCTCACGCCGGCGCTGGGCCCGTCTTTGGGCGTAGCACCCTCCGGCACGTGTATGTGGACATCCTGCTTCTGATAGAACTCGGAGTCTATACCCAGCGCCTCGGCTCGACTTCGGACCACAGTCATCGCCGCCTGTATAGACTCCTGCATGACGTCACCGAGCTGTCCCGTATGGGTGAGCTTCCCCTTGCCCGGGATTACAGCGGCTTCGATTGTCAGCAGGTCGCCGCCCACCTCCGTCCACGCTAAACCGGTAACCAGCCCGATCCGGTCCTCTTCTTCAGCTCTACCAAAGCGGAACCGCTTCACCCCGAGAAACTTCTCCACGTTTCTGGAGGTGACGGTCAGCTTTTTTCTCGATGGCGTCAAAACCAGCTGTTTGACGACCTTGCGACATATTTTCGAAATTTCCCGTTCCAAATTTCGTACACCCGCTTCGCGGGTGTAGTACCGGATAATGTCGCGTATGGCGCTTTCGCCGATGCTGATCTCTTTCTCGGACAAGCCGTTGGCTTCCACCTGCTTGCGAATCAAATAGCGAGTGGCGATGTTTAGCTTCTCATCCTCCGTATAGCCGGCGAGTCGGATTACCTCCATGCGGTCCAGCAGCGCCGGCGGGATGTTCAGTGTGTTTGCGGTAGTCACGAACATGACTTCCGACAAATCGTAGTCAACTTCCAGATAATGATCGTTGAATGTATTGTTCTGCTCCGGGTCCAGCACCTCGAGGAGCGCCGAGGCCGGATCGCCTCGGAAGTCCATCGACATCTTGTCGACTTCGTCGAGGAGGAACAGCGGATTCCGTACGCCGACCTTGGCCAGATTCTGCACGATCTTGCCGGGCAAGGCGCCGATGTACGTGCGCCGGTGGCCCCGAATCTCCGCCTCGTCACGTACGCCCCCCAACGACATGCGTACGAAGTTACGACCGGTCGCCCGCGCTATGGAACGACCGATGGACGTCTTACCTACGCCGGGCGGGCCGACCAGACATAATATAGGCCCTTTCAGCTTTTTGACGCGCTGCTGCACGGCCAGGTACTCGAGAATACGTTCCTTCACTTTCTCGAGCCCGTAGTGGTCCGCTTCCAGGACTTCCTCCGCCTTGGAGAGGTCGTTGCGAACCTTATTACGTTTCTTCCAGGGCACATTGACCAGCCAGTCAATGTAATTTCGCACGACGGTGGCTTCGGCCGACATAGGCGACATGAGCTTGAGCTTGTTCAACTCAGCGGTTGCCTTCGTCTTGGCTTCCTTTGACATGCCGGCGTCTTCGATCTTGCGTGTGAGCTCCTCGACCTCGTTGGGAGCATCCTCCATGTCACCCAGCTCCTTCTGGATGGCCTTCATCTGCTCGTTGAGGTAGTACTCCCTCTGGCTCTTCTCCATCTGCTTCTTGACGCGGCCCCGAATACGCTTCTCCACCTGGAGCAGATCGAGCTCGCTTTCCATCATGCCGATGAGCCGTTCCATGCGCTTGCGAATGTCCTCTATCTCGAGGATGCGCTGCTTTTCGTCGATTTTTACAGCGAGATGCGCCGCCACGGTATCTGCCAGCCGGCCGGCCTCGTCGATGCTCGAAAGCGATGCGAGTATTTCCGGCGGAACCTTTTTGTTCAGCTTCACATACTGTTCGAACTGCGTTAGCACTGAGCGCGTCAGCGCCTCGGCCTCGCGCTCCTCCACGGGCTCGGACTCGATGGCATGTATCTGCGCCGCAAAGTAATCCTCGGTGCCGACGAAATGCAGAATCCTGGCTCGCTGCACGCCTTCCACGAGAACCTTGACCGTTCCGTCAGGCAGCTTGAGAAGCTGAAGAATGGTCGACAGGGTTCCGACCCGGTACATGTCATCGACCGTGGGGTCATCCTGGGCGGCGTTCTTTTGAGCAACCAGCAAGATCTGCTTGTTGTCCTCCATCGCCTGCTCGAGCGCATGGATCGACTTTTCACGGCCGACGAAGAGCGGAATGACCATGTGAGGGTACACGACCACATCCCTGAGAGGTAGAACGGGCGATGTGAGAATACGCTCTTCGACTATCTCTGACGGATGGTCTTTATCGGCCACGGTGGGTCACCTCGTTGGATTAGTGCTGGAAATAAAAATTAATAACGTTGACTGTAGACGCTTCGCGCGCAGACGTCGATATGGTGGTATGCGTCCTGCAATGGGTCTGGCTGCTGGCCTTCAACCTCGGCAGTCAAGCCAGCCGCCGTGTTGCAGGGAAGGAACATTGAGGCAGCATCCTGCCATTTCAAGCGGACCCGCGTCCTGGGAGCCCGGGGCGTTACAGCGCCCGTGTCAGTCGGACGCTACCGCCTGCTTGTCGCCCTCGTAGATGACCAGCGGCTTGGACTCTCCGCGTATGGCGCCTTCGTCAACCACCACCTTGGCCACATCCTCCATGGACGGCAGGTCGTACATGGTGTCCAGCAGATGATGCTCGAGTATGGAGCGCAGACCGCGCGCACCTGTTTTTCGCTCCATCGCTTTCCTCGCCACTGCTCGCAGGGCATCCTCGCGGAATTCGAGCTCCGCCCCTTCCATCTCGAACATCTTCGAGTACTGTTTGGTGATGGCGTTCTTCGGCTCCGTCAGAATCCGCACCAGCTGCCCCTCGTCAAGCTCCTGGAGCGTCGCGACCACTGGCAGACGACCTACGAACTCGGGTATGAGGCCGTACTTGATGAGGTCTTCGGGTTCCACGTCCACCAGCACCTCACCCACCGACTTCTCGTCTTCCTTGCCTTTCACCTCGGCGGCAAATCCAATGCCGCCCAGGTCGGAAGAGCGGTCTTTGATAATTTTGTCGAGGCCATCGAACGCGCCACCGCAGATGAAAAGGATGTTCGCGGTGTTGACCTGTAGAAATTCCTGCTGAGGGTGCTTACGGCCTCCCTGGGGCGGCACGGAAGCCACCGTCCCCTCGATGAGCTTCAGCAGGGCCTGCTGCACGCCTTCGCCCGACACGTCCCGCGTGATAGAGGGGTTGTCGGATTTGCGGGAAATCTTGTCAATCTCGTCTATGTAAACAATACCCGTCTGGGCCTTCTCCACGTCATAGTCGCACTTCTGCAGCAGCTTCTGGATGATGTTCTCAACATCCTCTCCAACATAGCCGGCTTCGGTGAGCGTGGTAGCGTCCGCGATGGTAAACGGTACGTTGAGCAGGCGGGCCAGGGTCTCGGCGAGCAGCGTCTTACCGCAGCCTGTCGGACCGATCAGCAAGACGTTGCTCTTTGACAGCTCCACGTCGTCGCTCTTGGTACCCGTCTCCAACCGCTTATAGTGGTTGTAGACTGCCACCGACAACACCCGCTTCGCATGCATCTGGCCGACAACGTACTCGTCCAGAATGGCGTTGATTTCTCGGGGGGTTGGCAGCTTGCTGCCCTTGGCCGAGCCTGATTTCTCCTGAATCTCTTCCCTGATGATGTCGTTGCAGAGCTCTACGCATTCATCGCAGATGAACACGGAGGGGCCCGCAATAAGCTTGCGGACTTCGTGTTGGCTCTTACCGCAGAAGGAACAGTACAGCAGCCTATCGCTGTCGCCGCCTTTGCCCTGCTTGTCGTTGCTCATGAGGCTACCTCGTCAGCCGGAAATCGAGCTCCTGTTTCAAGACCTGTCCTCAGGTCCCTTCCACCTTGGTATCGCGGCTGCTCAACACAGCGTCGATGAGACCGTACTCGGCAGCCTCCTCGCCGCTCATGAAATTATCGCGATCGGTGTCCTGCTGAATGCGCTCGATCGGTTGTCCGGTGTGGCCGGCAAGAATCTCGTTCAGACGTGCACGCACCTTGAGAATTTCCTTGGCATGGATGTCGATGTCACTGGCCTGCCCCTGGAACCCACCCAAGGGCTGGTGAATCATGACCCGCGAGTGAGGCAGAGCGAACCGCTTGCCCTTCGCGCCCCCGGCCAGTAACAGCGCGCCCATGCTCGCCGCCTGACCCACGCACATGGTGCTCACGTCGGGTTTTACGAACTGCATCGTATCGTAAACCGCGAGTCCGGCACTCACCAGCCCGCCTGGAGAGTTGATATATAGATGAATGTCCTTGTCCGGATTCTCGGATTCCAGGAATAACAGCTGCGCCACTATCAGGTTTGCGACGTGGTCCTCGACCGCGCCGACCAGGAATATGACGCGCTCCTTGAGCAGCCGTGAATATATGTCGTAGGCCCGCTCGCCACGCGCCGACTGCTCGACAACCATCGGCACCAGATTCAATGCGCTGGCTCCGAGTACCCCCTGTTCTTTCTCCATATCGGTCATCAACGGCATCACCTTTAAGCTGAAGTCTGCCCGCGTTTCATGATGGCGTCAAACGTGGTTTCCGCGTCTTGCACCTTGGCGTTTTGCACGATCCATTCCATCACAACATCCTCCATCACCAGCGACTCTATCTCTGCCAGTCGCTGTTTGTCGCCATAGTACCAGGATATTACTTGCTGGGGATCCTGATAGGACGAAGCTATCGATTCAACCCGTTCTCTCACCTTGGCGGGGTCGGCACTCATGCTGTTGTACTTGACAATCTCAGCCAGCAACAGGCCAAGGGAGACTCGTCGGCGCGCCTGATCCTCGAACAGCGAGGGTTGAAGCTGCAGCGTCGGCGATCCGGCGCCCTGCCGGATCAGGTTTTGACGGGTCTGCTCCATCAGCCGCTTGGACTCGTCCTCTACCAGAGCATTCGGCAGCTCCAACGGGTGCTGGGCGAGTAGCGCGTCCATGGCCTCGGTCTTCAGTTGCGTCTGGATGGCTTCCTGCAGCTCGCGCTCCATGTTCTCTCGCACCTCCTTGCGTAGCGCCTCCTCGCCGCCATCCTCGACCCCGAAGCTCTTGATAAACTCCTCGTCTATTTCCGGCAGTCGGGGCTCCTCAATCGTGTGCAGCGTCACCGCAAACCGCACTGGCTTTCCGGCTAGCTCCTTGGCGTGGTAGGTTTCGGGGAAAGTCAGATCCAGCGTCCGTTGTTCACCAGCCTTCGCACCACGTAGACCTTCCTCAAAGCCTTCGATCAGCGAGTGGCTGCCAAGTTCCACGGGTACCTGCTGGGCATCACCGCCCTCGAACGGCTCCCCCTCGATGGTCCCCGCATAATCCACGGTCACCCGATCGCCGTCCGTCGCCTCCCTGTCGACCTTCTCCCAGGTCCGCCGCTGCTTTCTCAAGGTCTCGATCAGGTTCTCCACGTCCTTGTCCGTCACTTGAGCCACCGGCTTGGTGAGCTCGATGGAGGCCGCATCGGGAACCTGAATTTCCGGGTAGACTTCGAAAACCGCGGTGTATGAGAGCCCGTGACCCGGTTTAGAGTCCACTTGGTCGATGGTTGGCTGGCCGGCCGGATTAAGGTTCTCGGTGCCGAAAGCCTCGAAAAGACTGGACTGGAGCACCTGCGACACCACCTCGTCCCGCACCTGCCTGCCATAGGTTCGTTCCAACACCTTCGCAGGTACTTTGCCCGGTCTGAACCCGTGCAGGCGCGCGGTCTTCCCCATCGACTTGAGCCGGTCCTTGACCTGCTCTGA
>JASJBY010000137.1 GCA_030066245.1 Gammaproteobacteria bacterium | reverse complement strand
AAAGAGAATCTGCTCAAGGACCCAAGTGGGATCACCTATGCAATTCCGGCCACCTATGCCGAGGCGTTGATGAACCAAGCTGGCATCAAAGCGCGCTGATAACGTCTCTTCTTTGCGCCCGTTTACAGAGGTTCTGCCGATACGGCGAGCATTGCCGGACGCAACCCATCCAGGCGAGTTCGCCCATCTATACGTTGACCACATCCTTCTCAAGCGCAGTTGGATCGGAGCTGAGCAATCCGGAGTTTAAACCGGCAAGGGGGAGCACATCGGTCAAACTGAGTCCAAAGCAGAACTGGAAGTCTACGCCGTATTCTCGTCTCTGCTCCTGGTGCTGGTGCTGGCGACAGCCGTCAATCAACTCACCGCGCCCCGTATCAGCCACTGGCAAGGGAGACCCGCGTCGACCGGAACTCAAGCCAGCCCAACCCGCATAGCGATCGCAGCCTATGGAGCCTCAGCGAGGGAAATTTCTTTGATGTTGCACGAGCAGTGCGAATCACAGAAATCTCACTGTCTATCACGTTCCGAAGGGAACTTCCCCTCGGCACGTCGGCGTCGGAGCGCCCATGTCTCGCCTGAATCGAAGAAGCCTGAAATCCGGGCAAGATGTGCCGTAGGCCATTCCGCGCCCTGGTCTTCGATGAAGGCCGTACCAGCATGAGCGGCCGGGACCGTCGGCCGCAGGGATAGCGGCCCCGTTCGTGAATGCCTCAGCGGATGCGGCTCAGCGGGGATTCTCGCTTGCCGGCGACCGCCTCTGAGTGACTCGACATGCTCCTCGAGACGGACCGGATGAATGCCTGCGTGGGGATAGGTTTGCGGGAACGCCGGCCCTCTCGGTCCCAAATTCATCTTGTTCTCGATTTGCTGGGCAATTCATTGGCGGAGAGGGTGGGATTCGAACCCACGTGGGAGTGCAACCCCCTACCCGATTTCGAGTCGGGCCCGTTATGACCGCTTCGGTACCTCTCCAGGGTTTTAAAGAATACGACCTGGGGGCAGATACGACAATACTCGAGCCGCCTGCCCGGGCGCATCCACGCTGCAGGAAACAGGGCCGCGGTAGCGCTGCCGCTCCGCATCGGTCAGGAGCGATGAGGCGCATTCGCCGGCTCGCCCCCTTCCTGGATGAGCACTCGGGTCCCCGTCTCCACCGCGTCGAACAGTGCAATGACGTCGGAGTTGCGCATCCGCACGCAGCCATGGGACAGCGGAATACCCATCGGTAGCTCGTTGGGGCAGCCATGGATATATACGAAACGGCGGAAGGTATCCACATGTCCGAGCCTGTTTCTTCCAACTTCCAGTCCGCTCAACCAGAGAATGCGCGTCAGGATCCAGTCACGTCCCGGCTCTGCTGCTGCGAGTCCCGGGGTGTAGATCTCTCCTGTCGGCCGGCGAGCTACGAACACGGTGTTAGCAGGCATTCCGGCGCCGATCTTTGCGCGCACCACATGCCGACCGCGGGGTGTGCATTCGCTGTTCCGTCGTTCGCCGACCCCTTTCAGGGCCGTCGACACGGCATACTCCACAAGCAGCTCAGTGCTCCTGTACAGACGCAAACGCTGGCTTGCCACGTCAACCTCGATCCGGTGTTCGCTCATCTGCACGGCCGCGTCCCCTATCGATTTCGTTGGGTAGTCAAGAGACCATCGTAATTCCCGTCGGCGGCCAGTCGACACCCTGAGATATCGGCGCGTGCGACGGCCACAACATCTTCATACCACAAGGGCACGTAGGGCAGGTCCAGCGGCAACAGCCGCTGCAGCTCCCTGCAAAGGGCCGCGCGTCCCGGCTCATCGGTCTGCGACTCGGTCGGGTCGATGAGCGCATCCGCATCGGCACTGCGGTAACGACCCCGACTGGCGCCGGCGGGGGGAACCGAGCGGCTGTGAAAGACATAGCGGAATATGTCCGGCGTGTTGAGTCCAACCCAGGAAAGGGTGTATATCTGGAAGCGTCCTGCCTTTGTGTCCCCGTAGAATGTCCCCCAGTCGTAGCTGCGGATCTCCACCTCGATTCCCACCTCCTGCAACTGACGCTGTATGACAGTGGCGAGGCGGACTCGGAAGGGGTCGCTGGAAGTCTTGTACACAGTCTTGAGTGGATGAGAGGGATCGTAGCCGGCTGCTGCCAGCAGTGTCCTGCACCGAGCTGGGTTATAGTCGTAACCGACCAGCGCCGGATTGCCTGCCCAATGGTCCGGTATCAACAGCGCGTTGGCGGGCCTCGCGGCACTGCCCATGAAATAGCGGATAATCGCTTGCCGGTCGATTGCGTGTGCGATCGCCCGCCTCATGGGCAGCTGCCCGACAGCTGGATCCTCCAGGTTGAAACCGATGTAGGTGAAACTGCTTCCCTCCCCGAGACGCACTCTGATGTCGCTGCGTTGACTTAGCCACTTTATCAACTCGTGTGGCAGGTCGCCCTGCAGGAGATCGAGCTCTCCCCGCAGCAGCTTCAACACTCGGACGGTGGGATCGGCGACCTGCAGGAACTCCACCAACTGGCCGTCAGCCAGCCGCTTCAGCGTCAGCCCCTCGTCACCGAGCCGGCCGACCACGGTGAACGGTCCACTGCCCACCGGCTGAGTTTCGAACGGATGACCGCTCGCCATCAGGTGCGCCGGCAGAATGCCTATTACCAGTCTGCCGGGGAAAAGCGGATCGGCTCTGCGCAGATGGAAGTCCAACACATCTGCGTCATTCACCTTCACTTGCTCAATCACGGACAAGGCGGACCGATGCGGCGATGCATTGTCGGCATCCAGGATGAAATCATAGGTTGCTTTCACGTCCGATGCGGTAAGACGCCGGCCGTCGTGAAAGCGTCGGCCACCCACGCCGAGGGTAAAGCGGTACTGCCGCGGGGTTAGCTGCTCCCAAGAGGCCAGCGCGGGCACCGGCTTCAGTCGTGTATCGAAGTCCACCAGTGACCGGTAGATCAGACGATTGATCCGTGCTGAGGCAGCATCCGTTGCGTAGCGAGGATCCAGGGTACCGGGGTTTGCGCTGAGTCCGAAGCGCAGG
Organism: Gammaproteobacteria bacterium; assembly: GCA_030066245.1. GTDB lineage: Bacteria > Pseudomonadota > Gammaproteobacteria > JAABTG01 > JAABTG01 > JASJBY01. The sequence continues at coordinate 10,459 of JASJBY010000137.1, read as the reverse complement.
CTGTCCGCGTCGGGCGGGGTACAGGCGAGCAGGCTGAGCCCGAGGAAGATCCGCACGGATGAACGGCTTGGTTCGAACAGTGAGCAAAAGCCTGGGGTTGCTCGTCGCAGCCAACGCAGCATTCTGCTAGGATATCAAAGTCGTATTTGGCATCGTTACCCTATTGGCTCGCGCAATCTCACCGAATCTGTAAGCATGCACGTTGCTGATATTCGCACACCGGGCTACGGCGTTCCGCCCGCTTACACTGTCCGCGACGGAACTCACCCGAACGGACGGCAAGCCAGCGCGCGGCCTGAGCCGGCCGTACAGGGCAAAGGCCGAGAATGGCGCCCGACGCCCGAGGTGTTAAACGGCGAGCTGCTTCCTCGAGCCACCGGGGCCGAGCCCGGTGCGCCCGCAGGTTTGTACTCGGTGACGTCGGACGGAGCGACGACCGCCGCAAACCGTATTGCCTCCTCCCATCTCGGCCAACGCCGCGCCATCGACATCTATGAAACCCTGCAGGCTCACGCGACGGCGCAGGTACTGAGCCCGGTATACCGTATCGACTTGTACGCATGAGAGATGCCACCGGCGTGGCTTGCCGCGTCGTCTCAGGCGCTCGCCCGCTGTCGTTCCCGTGATGCGAAATCGGCGCACACCCGTGGTCACGGGCCTCCCGGCTGAAGCTCCATGATCCCAACAGACAACGACATTGCCCCCGCGCTTCGCGACGCTGTCCTTGAGGCGGCCGGGAGCAACCAGCCCCTCGCCATACAGGGCGGCGGCACCAAGTCCTTTTACGGTCACGCGGTGGTCGGCAAGTCTCTACCGGTGACAGAACACACCGGAATCGTCAGCTACGAGCCCACGGAGTTGGTCATCACCGCGCGCGCCGGCACACCACTCCAGGCGGTGGAAGACGCTCTAAGCGAGAAAGGCCAAATGCTTGCGTTCGAGCCTCCTCACTACGCCGCGCCCGCGACCCTGGGTGGAGCCGTCGCCAGTGGGCTGTCCGGGCCGCGCAGACCCTACGTGGGAAGCGCAAGAGACTTTGTGCTGGGAGTGAAGATCCTCAACGGCAAAGGCGAGCAGCTGTCGTTCGGCGGTCAGGTCATGAAAAATGTTGCGGGGTATGACGTGTCCCGACTCATGGCAGGTGCGCAGGGTACCCTCGGGGTGCTGCTCGAGGTTTCGCTCAAGGTACTGCCGGTACCTCCCGTCGAGGTCACCCTGACATTCGAACAGGACACCTCACAAGCTCTGGTGCTCGCGAACCGTTGGGCCGGCAAGTCTCTTCCCCTGGCGGGCGCCTGCTACGACGGCGAACAGCTGCAGATCCGGCTGGCGGGAACCGACAGCGGGGTCCGGACCGCCCGAAGCATGATGGGCGGCGAAGAAGGCGATGGGAGCTTCTGGCTCAAGCTGCGGGATCATGCATTGGCGTTCTTCGCCGCTGATGAGCCCCTGTGGCGACTCTCCGTACCCCCCGGATCCCCTCTGGCACGCCTGCCCGGGACGTGGCTGCTGGACTGGGGCGGCGCCCAGCGCTGGCTCCGGTCCGGTGCGGACGGGGCCGAGATTCGCGACCAGGCACAGCAGGCGGGCGGTCACGCCACCCTGTTCCGTGGGGCCCGAGCCGGGGAAGCGGTGTTTCATCCTCTTCCCGAGCCGCTCGCCCAGCTACACAGGCGCCTGAAGAAGGCTTTCGACCCGCACCGCATTCTCAATCCGGGGCGACTCTTTCCAGACTTGTGAACGCGCGGCTGCGCCTGCACCCCGCCGGATGGCGTTGCACCGACGTGCCGCCGACGCTGAACGCCGTCCCTGGCAGACACAATCTCGTCGCTTTCCTGGATGCTCGACCGCCGCCAGATGCCCGTCAGTTGCTAGGCGCGCATGCCGCGCCCTATACTCCACGGCCTTCGTCTTCGCCGACAGGGGCGTCTAGCACATGACCCACGCAGGCTCGTTTCACCCGTCCAGCAGGATCCTCATGGGGCCCGGTCCCTCCAACGTTAATCCGCGTGTCCTGGAGGCCATGTCCCGGCCGACCATCGGGCATCTGGATCCGGAGTTCGTGGGCATGATGGACGAGTTGAAGGCATTGCTGAACTTCGCCTTCCAAACCAGCAACCCGTTGACCATTCCGGTCTCGGGGCCTGGCTCGGCGGGGATGGAAACTTGTTTCGTCAATCTGGTGGAGCCAGGAGATACGGTGGTGGTCTGCCAGAATGGGGTTTTTGGCGGGCGCATGCGCGAGAACGCCGAGCGCTGCGGGGCAAGCCTGGTCCTCGTTGACGACAACTGGGGTGCTCCGGTCGATCCGCAAAAGCTCGAAGACGCACTCAAAGCTCATCCGGAAGCGAAAATCGTGGCATTCGTGCACGCAGAGACTTCTACAGGAGCTCAGTCCGATGCCGCGACACTTGTGGACCTGGCCCGCGCCCACGACTGCCTGAGCATCGTAGATACAGTCACTTCTCTGGGTGGCACACCGGTGCTGGTCGACGAGTGGGGCGCTGACGCCGTGTACTCCGGAACGCAGAAATGTCTCTCCTGTATTCCGGGCCTCTCGCCCCTGAGCTTCAGCGAACGGGCAGTGAAGGCGGTCCAGTCACGCAAGACGAAGGTCCAGAGCTGGTTTCTGGACCTCAATCTTGTGATGGGATATTGGGGCTCGACGACCAGTAAACGGACATATCACCACACGGCCCCGGTGAATGCGCTCTACGGCTTGCACGAAGCCCTGTCAGTGCTGAAGGAAGAGGGCCTTGAGCAGGCCTGGACCCGTCACGCTGCCAATCACAGGGCACTCAAGGCCGGCCTGGAAGCGATGGGGCTTGAGCTCTTGGTCCGGGAGAAACACCGTCTGCCCCAGCTGAACGCCGTCATGGTTCCGGACGGCGTTGACGAGGCCGCCGTGCGTTCACGGCTGCTCACGGATTTCAACCTGGAGATCGGTGCTGGTCTGGGCACCCTGGCCGGCAAGGTGTGGCGCATAGGCCTCATGGGATACAGCTGCACCCCAGGCAACGTTTTGTACTGCATCAGTGCCCTCGAGACGGTGCTCGGCAGCCTCGATGCGCCGATCCAACGAGGTGCCGCTCTTGCCGGCGCGGAGAGCCACCTGGCGGCCCACCCGCCTGAGCACGTCATTGCGTAACCCGCCGCCAACCGACTTGTTTTTCGGGTCCCCAAAAAAAAAGCGGCAAGCCTTGAGGGAAGGCTTGCCGAGGCTACGGCCTTAGTGGGGAGAGAAAGACGTTCTACGTCTAACCGCTATTCCAGTTCCCTGACCGCCAGGGGCGTGACCAACACGGCGATGACCAATGCCGCCAAGTGGTCACCGAAACCCCCGAGACCAAAGGTATCGGCCAGGTTTCCAAACACACCATTGGCCGCGAGTGCGCAGGTCACTGCAATTGCCAATAGTCTCCACATACCTGTGCCTAGGGAATGACGTTTCGGTCTTTCTCACGTGTGAACGTAAACAAACTCCGTGCCAACTTTCGGTTAAGGAAAGCAAGTTACTGTTTTTATTTAGCAATGTAGGTGCAAGGCCATTGGCAGCCATGTCCGCGGGCGGCCAAGCGATGCACAGAATCGTAAACTACGTTTACAGTTCGAACGAAGCCGCGGGTTCCCGAGAGCCGATGGACGCCATCAAGAGCCCTGAGAGGCCGCCGCACAGCAGCGCCAGAACGACCAGCTCGCGGGCCTGGCCATAGCCCGGAGAAGCGGGAGGCTGGGACCGGGAGGCACCGGCAAATCGGCACGCCGTACGCGTCAAGCTGCCCAAATAAAGCGTTTTTTTCCGAAACTGCACCGTGCACACCGCTCAAGTTCAGGGTGATCCGGTCGACATTTCTAGGAGCAAGAAAGAAGCCTCAGCGTGTTCGCGAAAACCGGACCGGGGGCGCTTTTGACCTTAGCAGTCAACGGCGTTTACGATAAGGCAACGAAGGTTTACACACGCAAGCTCCATGACAGCCTCCACCGAGGTCCGACAACGCCTGACTGGGCTGCAAGCACGACTGGATGCCGTGAACCGGGCATGGACCGTAGACAACTACGACTCTCTGTTCGGGTTCTACGTGGACATCCTGCCGCAGCTGATGAATGCAGAGCGCTGCACGATCTTCATCGTCGACGCGCGCACCGACCGCATCTGGTCGAAGATTGGAACTGACATCCAAGAACGAGAGATCGAGGCGCCGAAAGAGGACAGCATCGTCGGCCAGGCGGTGTCCTCCGGTCAGTGCATCATCGAAAACGACCTGCATCGGCGCCCTGGTTTTCACCGGGAAGTGGAATCGCAGACCGGATTTCAGACTCGAAATCTGGTGTGCGCGCCGATCCGTAGCCTGACGGGACACGGCGTGACGGGCGCCGTACAGGTACTCAACCGCAACGACGACACCCCATTCTCCGAGCAGGACGCAAGGCTGGTCCAGGAAGTCGCCGACCTGCTGGCCATGGCGATTGAGAATGTCATCGTCAACCAGGAAATCCTGCAGATCACCACCCGGCTCAACCAGGAAGTCGCCGAGTTTCGCTCGGCCTACCTGGGTGACGTGCCGTTCACTGCCGAAAGCCAGGCCATGCGTAGCGTGCTGGACATGGTCCGGATGGTAAGTGCCACACCGGTGAACGTCTTCATCCACGGCGAGAACGGCACCGGCAAAGAAGTCATTGCACGCATGATCCACGAGAACAGTACGAGGCGAGACAAACCCTTCGTCGCCGTGAACTGTGCGTCCATTCCCGAAAACCTCATGGAAAGCGAATTCTTCGGCTACGAGAAAGGCGCTTTCACCGGGGCGTCAGGCAGTCGCGCAGGACGCTTCGAGGAGGCCGACAACGGCATATTGTTCCTGGATGAAGTTGCTGATATGCCCATGTCAATCCAGCCCAAGTTCCTACGCGCGATACAAGAGGGCGAGGGCTGTAGGCTGGGCAGCAACAAGGTACACAGCTATGACCTGCGCATCATCAGCGCCACCAATCGAGATCTACGCCAGGCGGTGAAAGACGGGGATTTCCGTGAAGATCTGTTCTACCGCCTGTTCGCCGTTGAAATTTTCATCCCACCACTGCGCGAAAGACGCGAGGACATTGCGCCTCTGGCTCAAAGCTTCTACGACGACATCAGCCGGCGATTCAAGAAGAAGCTCGCAGGTTTTTCACCCGAGGTGATGACCCTGCTGGAGCAGCACCCGTGGCCCGGCAACGTCCGTCAGCTCAGGCGTGAAGTTGAGCGGCTGGTCGCCCTGACGCCGGAAGGCCAACCCATGTCCATGGAGACTTGCTCCAGTGAACTGAGAAGCCATAACCCCGGTTCGGACGCCACCGCCGGCACCACGCTGCGTATGCCGGATCGGGTACGCGACCTGGAAGTTGAACTGATCCATCGAGCCTTAAAAGAAAGCCGCGGCAACAAGGTGACCGCCTCCAGGCTGCTTGGCATCACCCGCCAGGGCTTGCACAAGAAGATCAAGCGTTACAACATCGAGCTCGGCTGATTACCGGAGCCCCGGGGCAACCGGCATGGGGTGGTCCCTACAGCTGCCCCGTGTGACGCAGCGCATATGTCCCATCCTGCTGGCGCCGAGCAACAGAGGTGACCCAGGATGGCGGCGGCCCGCCGTTGGGTGAACCCAGACGCAGATCAAGCACGTAACGACCAGCCGGATCCAGAGATATGACGCTGCCCGCTAGCGCGAGCTCGCCGCCTTGATTGCTTAAACGCCCCGCCAGCGCCCCGTCCTGAATGCCCAGGTCCATCCTGATCGAGCCAAGGCGCAGGCGATTCGGCGCTTCCAAAGCAGCGGCCTTCCAACTGACAGCACCCTCGGCCTCTCTGAACGCGTCTCCACCCTGTCGCAATGAGGCGACATCGGCTTCCACCTGTCCCGCCACGGCCAGCAGCCCGTTGCTTGCCAGCATCCCCAGGTCCCGGGCAGGTATAACGGCCTCGAAGTCGGCCAGGAAAACCCGTGAGCCTATGCATCTGCCGATGCGGCCGCTGGCTCTGCGCGCGGACGAGCTCTCGAACTTCAGCTGGTATTCCACGCAGCCCAAAAACAACGATGCGGGCTGCAGACGCCAGCGCACCCTGCCCAGAGAGAACGTACCGACCCAAACACCGCTCGACTCCCCGGCCAGCCAAGTGCCCTGCGGGCGCTGGTATGCCAGTTGTCCCGGCGGCGCCTCCCAGAGGCCGATGACATGTTCCGCCGGCAACGCCAGAACGAGGAAGAACAGGTAAAACCCCCCCAACAGGAAAAGCATGAGCTTCCAGCTCATCGCCCCGTCCGGTAACCCAGCGCCAGGCGTCCACCCACCATCCCCGGCGCCTTGCCCCGCTCCAGATCGAGATTACTCACCTGCATACCGTGCTGTCGGCGCAGCTGACCGAGCCAGGCAACGACCCTGTCGAAGTCCGCGTCCTTCAACCAGATGCGCACCCGCTCGGTTCCCTGCGGTTCCATGCGCGTGATTGCCGGCGAGAGAGTCGCGGCACGCGCGGTACGGTCCACCAGACCGAGCAACGATTTGCCTGCACGGGGGGCGCCGACCTGGCCCTCGCCGGCCGCCAGCGCACTCGCCTCGGCGGCCGCACCACGCATCCAGGCAAGCGTCTCGCGTTGCTGCTCTATGTCCTGTTCGAGCGTCTGCCGGGAGGCCATCTGAGGTTCCCAGAACAGGAAGTAGAAGGCCGCCAGGGCGACCGCGGCAACCGCTGCCAGCACGGCCCGGCGGTCCCGGGTTTCCAGACTGTTGAACCAATCTCTCATGGCTACTTGCCCGTGATACGGATCTTGCCTTCCACGACTCCCTCGCGGGACGCCGCCGAGACGATGCTCGCATTGAGGCTTCCCTGACTTTGCAGAGCCTGTCTCAGGGGATCCAGGCCGCTCATGTCCTGCAGCACCAAATCCAAATCCAGGCGACCGTTCTGATAGCGCATACGCTTAACCTCGACGCTGCCGACCTGGCGCAGCGCCGCCGTGCCACCAACCAGCAAGCGCAGGAAGTCTTCCTGAAGACTACCTCGACTCTTGCGCAGATCTTTAAGCTTCCGTTCCATCTGAACTCGGGCATTAACCACCCGCTTTACATCCGGAAAAGCGCTTCGGAACACGTCCTCTATTTGCACGCCCAGGGCATGGCGCTCCTGCTCCATACGTTTCCCTTCCATGACCACACCCCCTCCCTGCAACACGGCCCAAGCGGCAAGCAGAGCGGCCACGGGCCGCCAAGGGCGAAGGTACCAACTCAGCTGCTCCTGTCTCCCGTAGGGTCCCTGCAGCAGATTGATGGGCACCCGGTTGCCCATGCCGAGCGACAGCCAAACCATGGGCGCGCGCTCCTCATCATGACGCAACAGCTCTGGACCCAGCTGTTCCAGTCCGCTGAGCGCGTCTGCACCGGCGTAGACGTGAATGCCAGTCGGAGCTGGGCTTGCCTCCGCCTCCGCCTCCGCTTCCGCCACTTCTTCCAATGCCGTGGCCAGCCAGGCGGGGGCGTTCTCCGCTTCCACCGCAAAGCCATCCTGCTGGCCGGTGCGCACCAGCCAATGCGCCGCAATAGGCAGCACGGACCAGGTAGCCGGCGTCCATGGAACGGCGAGCACTTCCGGAACGCAAAAATCCGGCGAAATGCCCGCATCCCCGAGCGCTTCCATCCACGCATCCATCTGCGCCCGGGCGACAACCGCGACGCCTATGGCGCAGTCATCCTCACGACGCCCGAGGGCAAAGTGCAAGGTCTCCACATCCTCGGCCAGCTGCTCCTCCAGCGCATAGGGGATGGCCTTGAGGAGTCGCTGTCGGTTCTTGACCGGCAGCGTCACCCGCGTCAGCAGAACCTCGGCGCTCGGCACCAGCACCGAAACCCGGGCTCCCTGCGCACGCTCGCTCAAGTCTGCCAGCGCATCCTGTCCCGTTTGCACGCCGCCCTCCGTATCCGGCGCCACGCGCACCCAGTCCACGCGTTCAGTCTGCGCCGTGTCCAGACGGATGAGCAGTTCGGCCTTCATGCTCAGCGCCCGCCCCGACTGCGAAGCACGACCTTGGTCTGGCCACCCGAGGCCCGGTGGACAATGCTGTAGATCCGCGCCCTGCCCCGCCCGATGTCAGCCTCAGCGTGCACTGCAAACCACTCGCTGGACACGGCGACCGCCTGCTGGTCAACCTTCAGACCCTTGAGCGCGGGGTGCTCCAGAAAGCTGTCCACGCTCTTGTAGCCGTCATCGCCCCGGTCGGAAACAATGCTCTCGGCATCGGATTCGGTCATGCCCTCGGCCACGGTCATAAGCACGCGCGCGGGCGCGGTGTTGACATTAACCGGAGTGGCGATGGGCAGGGTTGTCACGAGTGGAATGAGCTTCTCAAACCCTTCGCGGGACATCCCCTTGACCAGACGCAATTCGCTGGGACTCCACATGAGCCCATTCCCCGGCCGATACGGCCGCTCGTAATTCAAGTACTCGTCGTCCTCTGCACCGTCGGGCAGGTAGACGTCCAGATCGGCATCTATCCAGTCCACCACGCTATCGGCGAGTCCGGTGTCCAGTTCCAGGGATTCCAGCAGCCAACGCATACGCTCTACGGCAGGCTTGTTGACCGATCCATCGGCAACAAGACTGTTCAGATTAAACCGGCCCTGCAGATCTTCGACCCATGCGCTCACCGTTCCGCCCTCTACGGCGAATGGCGGCAGCAGGGTTGCCCACTGCTCGCCAAGGCTGTCCACATTACCCTCGGAGCGGTCCTGGGCGAGAACGTGCAGGGCCCAGCCCTCCGCGCCGAGCGCATAGAGCGTGGCCTGGTCCGCATCCAGGAGATTGCTGGTTCTGTTGATGTCGATCTGCAGTCGGGTCGCGAGCGCTACGGCGGCCACGGTTGCCACGGAGACCACCATCAGGGCGGTGACCAGCGCCACTCCTCGCTGCGATGTCCGCCGCGCCGTGCGCATGGTCCTATTCACCAACCACCTGAAACACCCGGCGCAGCTCTCCCCAGTCCTCCAGCTCCAGTACCACCTCGACGGCGGTCAGCCGCGCGCCGTCGCTTCCAAGGGGCGGCCATTCCGCGTGCCACGCCAGTGCCTGATCCAGAAAACGCAGCGTCACTTCATTCACGCCGTCCAGAAGCTGCGCTTCGTTGGCCTTGCTCTCCAGGGCACGATCCAGCTCCGACCAATACAGCCTGTACAGAGTACCTTCCTCCAGGCGGTAACCGACCCGCTGCAGCGTGCTCCGTGTTTGCCCCGCCGGATTGCGCCAGCCTGCGCGCGTCAGCTCCAGCAGCAGTTCGTTTTCGCCCACGCGCAATGGCGGCTGTCGGTCGCCATATTCATCGCGGATCCCCCGATCGGCTAGCTGCTCGATATCGCGCGACAGTACCGTGAACGTCCGCTGCAGACCCGTCAGCCGGTCCACGTGCGCCCCGGCGCTGGCGCTCGCGTCCAGGACGCTGCGCAATCCTCCGTAAGCCAGCACCGACATGATGGCAAACACGAGCAGCGCCATGAGCAATTCAAGCAGGGTAAAGCCGTGCTCCAGCGCGCGGTTCCCGGCCGTCACGCGGGTGCTGGAGCCTGCCCCGGGAATGTGTCCTGGCGCGACGCGTTTCACGAGCTCAGCGGACGGGGGATGAAGGCAATCCGAGTAATCACCGGCTCCTCGTCCTCCTCGACGTAACGAACCTCGACTTCAAGGCGTCGAACATTCGAATCGGGCGTATCCGATATGACCTGCCGCCAGTGCCAGTCTCGACTGCCCATGGCGGCCTTGCCCTCTTTCCGGCCGGGTGACGGCCACTCGCCCCGTACCTGTGTCTCCGTGATAAGGTTCATGGCCACCCAGTGGGCAAAGGTCTTGTCCCGGAGGTATCTGGCATTGCTTGCACCCTCGCTGGCACCTTTGAGCACGGCGGCCAGGGCGATGGCGATGATAGACAGGGCAACCAGTACTTCCACCAGCGTGAAGCCGTGATGGCTGGAGTGAAACCGGGGAGCGCCGCCGTGCCTAGAGCGCATCTTCGTCCCGCCCGACGCTGATCCGACCTTGTACGTCGCCCTCGATCCGATAGGCGATGGGACTCTCCCGCGCGTACAGCCTCAGCTCGAAGGGTGTCAGCTCGCCGCTGGACAGCACCAGCAAGTGGGGTACCGGCCCTTCCTCATCATCCTCCCCGGGCACCAGCGCCACCGGCAGCTCGTTGGCTGTCAGGTCGAACACGATACCTTCCGGCAGCGTTCGTTGCCGGAACAGATCGTCATCGCTGATGGCCTGCCATTCGTTCTCTTCCAGCACCAGGAAGCCGTAGCCATCGCCGGTGAACGAGACGCTGAACTCCCGCGCCTCCAGAACTGCCCGCTCCTGGGCCAGTGCCAGGAGCGCGCGAAACCGCTGCGCCTCGAGGCGTATGCTGTCCTCACGTCCGCCGTCTCCCACGCTGAGGACCGC
>JASJBY010000136.1 GCA_030066245.1 Gammaproteobacteria bacterium | reverse complement strand
ACCTCGCCGGCCTCACAGGTCTTCTTCCACCTGGTCCACATCCGCCTGGCCCGACAGACGCCGACGGATATGCGACCAGGACATGCCGGTTCCCAAAACCGCTCCGATGATGAACAGTCCGATGTAGGTAAGGGCCGCCACGCTGTTCGCCGGTATGAGACCCCACTGGGTAACCAGCCAGAAGAAGGAGCCGAAGAACGCCAGGGCGAGGATGACCCCGAAGACGCCGAGCGAGCGGGAGGTGGCGCGTATGAAGATAGTCCAGCCGATGAGGAGCACCACGCCGGTGAAGGCCTTTAGGGCTGAGAAGGCCGGCAGCTCTTCCATGACCCAGCTGTAGAAGGAGTAGCCCGTGGGGTTATAGGTCGTGAAGACGAGCGCCAGCGCGATAAGGAGGCGTGCGAAGAACTCCAGCCAGGTAAAACGGTCTTTGGCCATTGATTACGTTGCCGCCAACGGTGGTCGCGAGCAGCGGGCCCGCGAAAGCTCCGGATTATAACCGGTCGGCTCTTGGCTGCGCCGTTCTCGAATCAAGACCGGGATAACAGTTACGGGGTGAAGCTTGCTGACCGGCTTTTCGAGGCAGCTCACTCCCGCCCGTCGCGGCGAAACGCATCGCGCGCACCGGCAACGGCTTCAAGCCGGCTCCGCCGCACCTCCCGTTGGATGTTGCCTCCGTCGCTCCCGGAGCGCGCAAACGCCCGGGTGTCCACCGACGCTGCGGCCTGGCGAACAGCATGACAGAGGGCGGCTTGGGGATAGGGCGTGTCCTCGTAGCCCAGGCGGCCCCGGGAGTCCGCCTCGCAGGCCAACAGAAATTGCTCGAAGCGCCGCGGCCGGCGCAGTGCGTCCGTGCCAGCGAGCAAATCGAGGAGCTGCTCGGCGTCGAGTTCCAGGGCATCATGGCAGCGGCCATGGAAACGCGCTGTTACAACCGCCAGCTCGCGATAGTCGTTGGGGATCCGGAGGCGTCGGCACAGGGCTTCGACCAAAGAAACACTTTGTTCCTCGTGTCCCGGGTGCCGCGGCAGGTCATCCGGCGAAGTTCTGGCTTTACCCAGGTCGTGCGTGAGGGCAGCGAAACGCACCCGTGGATCCGCGGACAGCCGCGTGGACTGGGTGAGCACCATCATGACATGAAGCCCCGTGTCCACCTCAGGGTGGGACTTGGCGGACTGGGGTACGCCGAACAGGGCGTCGATTTCCGGAAACAAGCGCTGCAGGGCGCCGCAGTCTCGCAGCACGTCGAAGAAACGCGCTGGTTGACCCGTGCGCAGAGCGCCTTCCAGTTCCACCCACACTCGCTCCGGGACCAGGGCGTCGACCTCGCCGTTCGTCACCATGGCCCTCAGCAAGCTGCGTGTTTCGTCGGCCACCTGAAAACCGAAGCGTGCCGCGAAGCGCGCCACACGCAGCAGACGGACAGGATCCTCCACAAAAGCCGGCGACACGTGCCGCAGGACGCCGGCCGTCAGATCCCGCTTGCCGCCGAAGGGGTCGATGAGCCGGTCGTCGGCATCCATGGCCATGGCATTGATGGTCAGGTCCCGCCGTCTCAAATCCTCTTCCAGGGTCACGTTGGGATCGGCATGGAAGCTGAATCCGGTGTAGCCGGGGCCGGTTTTGCGCTCGGTGCGCGCCAGCGCGTACTCTTCCTTGGTGTCTGGGTGGAGAAATACAGGAAAGCTTTTGCCGACCTGACGGTAACCAAGCTCGAGCATCTGCTCCGGTGTGGCGCCAACCACTACCCAGTCCCGATCCTTGACAGGCACCGGGTGGCCCAGCAGCCGATCCCGGATAGCCCCGCCGACCTTGTAGACTTCCATGCCGGGTTATCCCCGGCCGGCCAGCGTTCTCAGTCCGTTGAGCCAGACGGCTCTGCTCCGTGCTTGCAGGTGCGCAGGCATCACCGCGTCCACGCTCGTTGGCTCAATTCCGAGAGCGGCCAGCCCGTCAGACCGGCAGACGCTGTCCACCTGCATGCTGAGGTAATTGTCCCGGGTGAATGGTTTGCCCGGGACCCATTCCATAGCCCGCGCCTGCAGTCGCGATGCGCCGTCGCCCAGGCCGACAACCAGCCGGACCGCGCCCATGGACTTCGCCGTGTAGGCTACCAGCTCGCGCAGCGTGTATGTGTGCGGACCGCAGAGATCATAGCGCTGATCGTAAGTTGCGCGGTCGTCCAGGGCGAGCATGATAGCATCCGCAACGTCGCCCACGTAGACGGGCGCGAAGCGCGTTTCGGGGCAGGCCAGAGGTAGCACCGGAGAGAGGGCCAGCAGCCCAGCAAACCGGTTGAAGAACGAGTCGTCGTGACCGAACACCACGGAAGGCCGGAAGCTGGTGACGGCCATGCCATCCCGCGCGGCGGCGTGCACTTGGTTCTCGCCTACCCCCTTGGTGCGCAGATACTGGCTCGGTCCCTCGGGATCGGCGTTCAGGGCGCTCATATGTAGGTACCGTCGGATGCCGTTGAACTGGCAGGCCTCCACCACCTTACCGGGGAGCTGCGCATGCACCGCCTCCAGGCTCTCCGAGCCGGCGGGGCCGTCGTTCAAAGCACCGACCAGGTTGATGACGGCATCACAGCCTTTGAAACGTGCACTCAGCTCCGAGACACGGTGAATGTTGCTCTCGACCAGCTCCAGGGTTGGCATCACCAGCAGTTCGCGGTGGCGTTCGCGCCGCCGTGTCAGCACACGCAGGCGATGCCCCTGTCGGGCCAGGCGGGAAATCAGGTGCCGTCCGATGAAGCCGGTGCCTCCGAGCACGCAGATTCTGTGCTTTCTCATACCTCTCTCACTGTGTCGGTGAGGCTGGCACATGTCGTAGAACGCATGGCCAAGCCCACGCGCGCGATTGTCGCGGGGCCCCGCGCTTCGGTCAAGGGTCGATGCCGGGCGCGGGACGCCCGGCGTTGCTACCGAGGCTGTCGGCTTGCGAAATCAGCCTTTCGGCAGCAAAGACCATCGCTCGGATACCTGGACGCGGTGGCGCCGACGGTGCCTATCCGGGGACTTTTCGGTATTATCCCCCTCGAAAGGGTAGATTTTCCTGGCTGTTTCCCGTAGCTACATGAACGACGACTGGTTGGATCGAATCAAGTGGACCGCGGATGGTCTGGTACCCGCAATAGCCCAGGAAGCAGGCACCGGTCAAGTCCTGATGATGGCCTGGATGAACCGGGAATCTCTCCGGCTGACGGTACAGGAGGGGCGCGCCATCTACTGGTCCCGCTCGCGCAAGAAGCTGTGGCGCAAGGGCGAGGAATCCGGTCACGTGCAGCGGGTGCAGGATGTGCGGCTCGACTGTGACAACGACGTAATACTGCTCAGCGTGGAGCAAATCGGCGGAATTGCGTGTCATACCGGGAGACACCGCTGCTTCTACCAGCAGCTCCAGGGGACCAGCTGGGTGGACGTGGAACCGGTACTCAAGGACCCCGCGGGCATCTACGGCGGCAAGGGTGGCGGGTAGCCACCCGCGCTATGCGCCGCCGAGGCGCCACATCCCCAGCCAACTGCCATGAACGACATCATCCGCCAGCTCGCAGACGTGTTGGAGGATCGAAAGCAGGCCGACCCGGCATCTTCCTATGTGGCCAGCCTGTACCATCAGGGCCTGGACGCTATCCTTAAGAAGCTCGGAGAAGAGGCCACCGAGACGATTCTGGCTGCCAAGGGCGGCACACCGCAAGAACTGGTGCGCGAAGTCGCAGACCTGTGGTTTCACAGCCTGGTCATGTTGGCCCACGAAGGGCTGGAACCCGAGCAGGTGCTTCGCGAGCTGCAGAGGCGTTTCGGCCTCTCTGGTCTCGAGGAGAAAGCCGCCCGCGGCAAACGCTGATTCGCGGCCCGGTAGCGCGCGGTGATTTGAACACTTGCCTGTGAGGAGAGAAATACGATGGGATTTGGTGGAATCAGTATCTGGTCGCTCCTGCTCATCCTGCTGATTGTGGTGCTGCTGTTCGGCACCAAGAAGCTGCGCAACATCGGCGGCGACCTGGGCACGGCGCTGAAGAATTTCAAAGGCGCGATGCGGGACGGTGAGGAGTCCAAAGCGTCCGAGCCCGGGCAGATTGAACAGTCGACCTCCAGCAGCGACAGCGCCCCTGCCAAAGAGAAGGACAAGGCCTCGCCCAGTGCTTGACGGCCGCGCCGACCGTGATGCAGACAAGGCGCCTTTCGGCAACGGGTGTCGGTCATCCATGCCGCCAGCGGACTAAACCGCTTCTCCCATGTTCGACGTAGGCTTCTGGGAACTGCTGCTCATCGGCGTTGTTGCGCTGCTGGTGGTAGGTCCCGAACGGCTACCCGGTCTTGCTCGCACCGTGGGCGCCTGGGTCGGCAAGGCACGCCGTTTCGTGAATACGGTCAGGGCGGATATCGATCGGGAGATGAGAACCGAGGAACTCAAGAAAATCCTAGACAAACAGAATGAATTTAAGGATGTGTACGACATCGTCGAAGAGACCCGCCAGGACCTGAAGAGCAGCGAAAGAGACGTGCAGGATGCCGTCGCCAGCTTGAACGAGCCCGACGCCAGCGTGCAGCCCTCGCTGCCGGAGCAGCCAGACAAGCAATCACCCGCGGAGCCCGGCCATCCCGATGGCGACAAACGATCCGCGTGAACCGGAGCTGGGCGGTGATATGCCGTTCCTTCAGCACCTCGTTGAGCTGCGAGACCGGCTTCTTCGTGTGGTGCTTACCGTAACCGTGGTCTTCCTGGCGATTTTTCCCTTCGCCAACGACCTTTATTCCATCCTTGCCGAGCCGCTGCTGCGCCATCTGCCCGAGGGCACAAGCATGATTGCCACCGAGGTGGCGTCGCCTTTCCTCACACCATTCAAGCTGACCCTGGTGCTGGCTATCTTTATCGCTGTTCCCATGCTCCTGTATCAGGCCTGGGCTTTCGTGGCGCCGGGTCTTTATCAGGACGAGCGGCGGATGGTGTTGCCCCTCATGGTGGTGAGCACCGCTCTTTTCTATCTGGGCATCGTTTTCGCCTACTATCTGGTATTTCCCCTGGTCTTCGGTTTTTTCACCAGCGTGGCTCCCGACGGGGTCGCGGTCATGACCGACATCAGCAAGTATCTGGACTTCGTACTGAAGCTTTTCTTCGCTTTCGGACTCGCGTTTCAGGTTCCTATCGCCACCTTTGTGCTCATCTGGACGGGAATGACCACCCCGGCGGCGCTAGCGCACAAACGCCCGTATGTCATTGTGGGTGCGTTCACCATAGGCATGCTGCTGACACCGCCGGACGTGGTCTCCCAGGTGCTGCTCGCCCTGCCCATGTGGGTGTTGTTCGAGCTGGGTATTATCTTCGCCCGCACCATGCTTCCCAGACGCGCCCAGGCGGAAGCCGAGCCCGCAGCAGCTGCCGAGCCGGCATCTACGCCAACAGCCTCCGGAGAGGCCCACGAGGAGCCGGCGGATGACGATGATCTGGAAGCCGAGCTGGACAGAGCGGAGGCGGAAGAGGCGGGCTTGGACCAAAGCGCAGCCGCTGATAGCCAGAGAGCAGAGAGCCGGGGGCAGGGAGCAGAGACCGAAGAACGGTGACCCGGTGACTGGGTGACACGCAACTGGTATCGACAAAAGAGATCAGCTGCTTCGCTCGAAGGTCATAGGTGGCTAAGCTGCTTCAAGCTACACCAGTCACTGGTCACGATTCACGATTCACCATTCTTCTTCCCCTCTGCTCCCTTCTTGCTGACCGCCGCCCGCCGCCCGCCGCCCGCTATCTTTCCTGAGTCACCGAGTCACCACCTCTGTCTCCCTGCTCATTCATCTCGGTACGCTGAGGCCGTATTTCGCGATCTTGCGGTCCAGGGCCGGGCGCGATATGCCCAGAATTCTGCAGGCCTGACCCTTGTGCCCGCGGGTGTGGTTCAGCACTCGCTGCACGTGAGCGGCCTCGAGCTCATCTAAGGAGAGCAGACGTGCGTCGTCCTGGGCGGGGCGCCCCTCTGCCAGCCCGTCGGTGGATTCCGGCAGCGGCAGGAGTTCGGGCACCAGCAGCACGTCCCGGGCGCGGACCATGGCCTGGGTGAGAGCGTTCTCCAGCTCGCGGACGTTTCCCGGCCAGGAATAGGCATACAGTTTGGCCAATGCTGCGTCGGTGATCCGTAACGGCGCCTTGTGCAGAGAGCGACCAATCTTCTCCAGCAGGGCCTTGGTGAGAAGCTCGATGTCCTCTGTTCGTTCCCGTAACGGAGGGATTTCTATGCGGATAACGTTCAGCCGGTAGAGCAAATCCTCCCGAAAGCGGTTCTCCTTGACTTCAAGGTCCAGATCCCGGTTGGTGGCGGCCACGATGCGGGCGTCCGTGGTGATGGGTTGATTGCCGCCGACGCGCTCGAAAGTGTGTTCCTGCAGGACTCGCAGGAGCTTAGCCTGCAGGGGCAGCGCCAGCTCTCCGATTTCGTCCAGGAACAGCGTGCCTTCCCGGGACAGCTCGAACTTTCCGATCTTGCGGCTGACGGCGCCGGTGAAAGCCCCCTTCTCGTGGCCGAACAACTCGCTCTCGAGGAGCGTGTCGACGATGGCCGCGCTGTTCACCGCTACGAACGGGCCTTGACGCTCGCTGTGGTTGTGGATGGCGCGGGCAACGACTTCCTTGCCGGTGCCGCTCTCACCGACGATCAGCACACTGGCATCGCTGCCCGCCGTGAGCGCTATCTCCTTGCTGACTCTCAGCATGGCGTCGCTCTTGCCTATCATGTCGCCGAGAGACGCGGGGAGTTGGGGTTCCGCCTTCAGGGCGGCTACCTGGGCGGACAATCGACGATGATCCAAGGCCTTGGCCACGGCGTGGTCCAGCTCGTCGGTCTTGAGGGGCTTGTGTACGTAGTCGCGCGCGCCCTGCTTGATGGCCTGTATGGCAAGCTCGAGATCGTGCACCCCGGTCATCATTATAACCGGGGTATCCGCATCGTCCTGGCGAATCGTTTCCAGCAGATCGAGGCCGGTGCCGTCGGGCAACTGGTAGTCCAGCAGGATAAGGTCCGGCGGTGTGCCTCGCAGTTGCTCCAGGGTTTCCTGGAAGCTGCCGGCGGAGGACACCGCGTAGCCTCGGTCCTCGAAGTGCATGGCGAGCATCTGGTTCAGGGCGTGATCGTCGTCGACGATGAGCACTCGAGCAGACATGGCAGCAGTATTTCCTACTCTGGTTGGAGCCCGGCGATGCCGCCATCTTGGCGCCCGCGGCTTGATTTGACAAGGCAGGTGGATGAATACGGCGGATACAGGTTGTGCGCCAGTCATGCCGGTAAGGCCCCAAAGGCGCAGCAATGGGCTGAGCGGCGGATCCGGCGACCTACCTGCTGGGAACGGCCGCGGGAGACGGCCCAGCCGCCGGCGACCGGGGGGCACTCCGGCTGGCTTCGTCAACTTCCGCGTTGTCGGTGCGAATGCGCAGAAGCGGCTCGGCGCTGGCCTGGCTCAGATGATACTGAACGCCCACATCGGGTCTGGCGAAGACGACCGCGTGTTCCGCGGCGCTGACCAGGTAGCGCACTGGCTGTGCCTTTCCCCGAAGGTGAATCTCGATGCTTTGCTCGGCCTTCTCGGATTGCAGTGCAGTGACTTCGATAGCCTGGGCGTTTCGCCAGGCCTCCACCACTCGAACCGGAGCATCAGCCGACATCTGAGGCATTTCCGGTACCACGGTCCAGGTGCCGTTGGCCAGCGTCAGCCGGTGAGTTTGCAGCACGATCTCCACCGGCTGCGCATCCGGCTCCAGCAGCCGATGGTCTACCAGACTGGCCGCTGTGCTCAGCAGATGGTGATAGAAGCGGTCATTGATGAGATGCACCGTATCGCCCAGGAGCACGTAGCGCATGGCGTTTAATTGCTCGGACCCACCGAAGTCGATGCGAATATCGTCCACGAACAGGCTGGCATTGGGTGGGTCGAGAGAGAATCGTTCCAGGGCCAGGCTCTCCGCGGGGAACTGTGCCTGACTGGCGGCCTCGACGATGTCCGGAATGGCGCCCACTCGCAGGCTGTTGGCCGGAAGCTGGTAGGGCTCGAGCATATGCCAGGCAGCTGCCCGTTTCTCGAAGCGCATGTCCGGCTGGTCGGGGCGCTGCATGCGCAGACGCTGAACCGTGGTCGCCTGCTTTCCCGTCAGCCGCTCAGGCTCCTCCGGGGCTTGAATGCCCGGCTCGTAGACGGCCAGCAGGATTAAAGCGGTGACGACTGCGACGAGTGCCAGGTTGAGTAGCGTTCTCGGCCTCATCATCGTCTGCGACGCTGCAGCCAGACGAAGACCCCGATACCCAGCAGCAGCAGCGGCAGCCCCACCAGAAAGCCGAGGCCCATGCTCGCCATGTGCACCTGGGACAAGGTCAGGCTCAGGTCCTGAGCCACATGCACGGGGATGGCTATCAGCGCATCGTCACTGGCCAGCCAGTTGACGATGTTTATCCCCAGCTCCAGGTTACCGGCGTTGCCCAGAAACGCATTGGAAAGGAAGTCGCCGTTGCCGATGACGACAACGCGCTGGGACGCCTTGGCCGGGCTGCCGACCACGTCCGATGGCGCACCTTTGTCCTCGTCCAGATCTCTGCTCAGGGCGATGCCGATGTCCAACGGCCCCTGGATGTCGGTTTGCTCATCGAAACCGATTTCACCGGCCAGTTCCCCGGTCTCCGACCAGGCATGCCCCGAAGTGGTGAGGAATGGCTGGCTTTGCCAGGGCTCCGGAGGATCCGCCTGCAGGCCCGCTGCCTGTGGAAACAGGGTGACCAGTTCGAAGTCGCGGGTGATCGTTCGCGGCGGGTATCCGGTGACCAAGGCTACATCCGGGCTTTCTATGCCGAACAGTTGAGTGGTCGGGTCGACAATCACGCCGGGCTGGAACTCGATACCGAGGGCTTCGGCTACTGGCGCCATCCCCCGCAGCGGACCGGGGTCGGCAAGCCAGAGGAGGTTGCCGCCCTGTTTCAGGTGGCGCTGAACTATGGCCACCTCGCCGGGCAGCAGGCTCACCCGGGGGCCGCCAATGATCAGCACGGTAGTCTGTTCAGGTATGGAGCCCTGCTCGGCCAGGTTCAGGCTCCTGATGACAAAGCCACGACTTTCCAGATGCTTGGCCCAGCTGCTGAGGTCGTGATTGGCCTGGCCCAGAGGAGAACGTTCGCCGTGTCCGGTCAGAAACACCAGCTGACGTTCTCCAGTACGGGCCGCCCGCTGCAGCGCATTCGTCATCGCCTGCTCAGTGAGGGTCTGAAGACGTTCGCTGCGCCCGCGATACTCGATGACCAGTTCGCCGTTAATGGTGATTCCCAGCTCACGGACCTGGTCCGGTACTGTGTCGGGGTTCACGAAGCGCAATTGCAGATCCGGTTTCAAGCGGCGGTATCGGTCGACCAGGTCCTGGATGCCGGTGCGCAGCACAGCCTGTTCCCGGGCGTATGCCGTGATCTCGATAGGCCCTTCCAGGCGCTTGAGCAGCTCCTGGCTGGCTGGTGAGAGCGTATTTCGGCCCCCAGCCGTCCAGTCGGCGCGCAGGTAGTAGCGCGTCGATAGCCAGGCCACGAGGCCTGCGGCGAGAACAAACAGCAGCACAAACGAAATGTTCTCCAGGCGCAGTCGCAGCCGCGATTTCCGGGTTACACGCATCTAGGGAGATCTCTTGCCGGTGGGCCGCATGGTCGGATCTACGTGTGGATTGCGTCCGTGCGTCTGCATCTCTGGCTATTCCTGAAGCCGTTCGGCGTCGAGCCGCCGGATGCTCATGACGAGAAAGGTCGCGACGAAGAGCACGTAGTAGACAATGTGCTGCGTGTCGAAGACGCCCCGCAGCATGGCCTCGAAATGGCTTGAAATGGAAAGGTAAGTCAGGATGGCGTCCTTTCCCTCCGCGCCTGCTGTCTCGGCCTTGAGTATCCATAACAGCAGCAGCAGGCCAAGCGTGCCGATGGCAGCGACCGTTGGCTGCTCGGTCATGGTGGACAGAAACAGGCCGGCCGCTGCGAAGCTTGCGGTGACCAGCAACAGGCCCAGCATCCCCGAGGCGACGAGCCCGAAATCGAGTGATCCGCCCAGCAGGAGCGACAGCGGCATCAGGGCGACCAGACCGAGAACACAGATCAGGAAGCTCATGATGCCCAGGTATTTGCCCAGGATGATTTCGGTCATGGATACGGGGGCCGACAGCAGCAGGGGCAAGGTGCGACTGCGCCGTTCTTCGCTGACCAAACGCATGGTGAGCAGAGGCATGACCAGCAGCATCAGCACCGCCGCCCAGACGAACAGGTTGGAAACAACGATTTCGGTCAGTCCTGGTGCGCCTTCGATGCTTACGAGCTGGGGTTGTACCTGCAGAAATCCCTCCACCAGCCACAGGAATCGCCATGCCAGTATCGCCTGCAGAACCGCCAGGATGGACCAGGCAAGGGGTGACAGAAACAGGCTGCGCAGCTCCCTGGCGGCAATCGTCAAGATCATGTGGCGGCTTCCTCGGCGACGCCGCTTGATGGCGACTCTGCGCTTGGGTCTTCGCCGCAGGTCAGCTGGACGAAAACATCCTCGAGGGACTGTCGATGGGGGGTCAGCTCGTTGAGCCCCCATTGCTCGGAAACCGAGCGGCTCACCAGCTCGTCTGTGGGGTCGGTTCCGGGTTCAGGCCGCAGCCTGAAGCGCCCCGCGCCGATGCTCTCCACGTGGGCCAGCCCAAAGGTGTCCTTGAGCAGGCCGGCGGCGGGGGGCTCACGGAACCCGACGGTCAGTTCTGCGCCGGGCATGCCTGTTGACAGATCGGCCAGGTCTTCGTTGAGGACCAAGCTGCCCTGGTGGATGATCTGCACTCGATCGCAGATCGTCTGGACCTCGGGAAGTATATGCGTGGAGAGTATGACGCTGTGCTCCCCGCCCAACTCCCGTATCAACGAGCGGATTTCCCGAACCTGGATGGGATCCAGCCCTACGGTCGGCTCATCCAGGATGACCACGGCAGGTGAGTGGATGATAGCCTGAGCGATACCGACGCGCTGCTGGTAACCCTTGGAGAGGTTGCCGATCAAGCGGCGGCCGGCGTCGTTCAACCCGCAGCGCGATTTGGCCCGCTGCATGGCCGAGTCGATGCCTTTGCGCGTGATGCCATGCAAGCGCGCCGAGTAGCGCAGATACTCGTCAACGGTGAGCTCACGGTACAGGGGAGGTTGCTCGGGCAGATAGCCCGTTTGGCGTTTGGCTTCACGAGGGCGGTCGAGAATGTCGGCGCCATTGACGATCACCTGACCTGCGCTCGGCGCCAGGCTACCGGCGATGATCTGCATGGTGGTGGACTTGCCCGCGCCGTTTGGTCCGAGAAAACCAAGGACCTCGCCGCGTTTGACGTCGAAGCTGACGCCGCGAACGGCTGCATGCTCGCCGTAGTATCGCTCCAGTCCCTCGACGCGAACCAGGATCTCCGTTGACATGGTGTTTATTATTCCCAGCGCGTACAGTGTTGCCAAGTATTGCAGCCCAGAGGGCGGCAGCGGCTGTTTTCCTCATGCTCCTGGGTATCGACACCGGCGGCACCTTCACTGACTTCGTTCTTTACGATGGTCGGAGCCTGCGTGTACACAAAGTGCTGTCGACGCCGGCCGCTCCGGAACGCGCCATCCTCAGGGGCGTCGCCGAGATGAATGTGCCGCTGCCCGACGTGCGGGTCATACATGGATCCACTGTGGCCACCAACGCCGTGCTTGAGGGCAAAGGCGCACGCACGGTGTTCATTACCAACCGCGGCTTTGCCGATCTGCTGAGCATCGGCCGGCAGGCGAGGCGCGAGCTCTACAACCTGCAGCCCCGCCCGTGTGCCCCACCCGTGCCTCGTGAGCTGTGCCTGGAGACGGGCGGTCGGCTGGCCGCCGACGGCTCTTGCATCGAGGCGTTGACGGACCGGGATCTGAAAGCGCTCCGCCAGCAGCTGACAGCGCTTGCGCCACAGGCCGTGGCCATCAACCTGTTGTTCTCGTTTCTCGATGACAGCTTAGAACGGGCGATCGAAGAAGTGATTCCGCAGGGCACCTTCGTTTCCCGCTCATCCCGGGTGTTGCCTGAGTACCGTGAATACGAGCGCGGTATCACCACCTGGTTGAATGCCTACGTGGGGCCGCTGGTACAGGGTTATCTCGAGCGCTTGGTCGCCGGCGTGGTCCCGGGCCGCGTGTCCGTCATGCAGTCTTCGGGAGAGACCGTGGAGGCGGCTCAAGCCAGCGACTACGGCGTACACATGCTGCTCTCCGGACCGGCCGGCGGTCTGGCGGGGGCGCGCTTCGTTGCCAGGCTGAGCGGCGCTGATCGGCTGCTCAGCTTCGACATGGGGGGGACGTCCACGGATGTGGCCCTCATCGACGGAGACATCAAGCTCACCAGCGAAGGCAGCATCGACCGTTATCCGGTCGCGGTGCCCATGGTGGACATGCACACCATCGGCGCAGGCGGAGGATCCATTGCCTACGTGGACTCGGGCGGCCTCCTGCAGGTGGGGCCCGAGTCTGCGGGCGCCGACCCGGGGCCGGCCTGCTACGGCCTGGGCGGGGACGTTGCCACGGTGACCGACGCCAATCTGGTCCTGGGTCGTCTCCAGGCAGAGGCCTTTCTGGGCGGCGCCATGCGCCTGGACGTGGATGCGGCATGGGGCGTCATGGGTGCACTGGCGGCACGCCTCGGCATGGCTGCGGAGGAAGCGGCCGCAGGCGTGGTGCGAGTGGCCAACGAACACATGGCAAGGGCTCTGCGGGTCATCTCGGTAGAGAAGGGCGTGGATCCCAGAGGCATGACCTTGGTTTGCTTCGGCGGCGCTGGCGGACTGCATGTGTGTGCCCTGGCGGAAGCGCTCGGGATGCGCCGCGCGCTGGCGCCTGTTCATGCCGGTGTGCTGTCAGCGCTGGGTATGCTGGTGGCGTCCCCGGGCCGCCAGCTTTCCCGAACCTTCACCGGTGTCTTGGCCAAGGTGGCTGAGCCAAGCATCAGCGCCGCCTTCGAGCGGCTGACGGTCCAGGGCATGGCGGCGCTGGCGGAGGAGGGGATAGCAGCCGGTTCCGTGGCTGCGGAGCGCAGCCTCGATGTGCGCTACCAGGGACAGTCCTACACCTTGAACGTGCCCTGGGTCAGTCGTGAGCAGGCGACGGAGGCTTTTCATGCAGCCCATGCCCTTCGCTATGGCCACCGGCTGAGCGTGCCGGTGGAAATGGTGAACGTGCGCGTTGCGTTGCGGGCCGCTTCGCCAACCATGAATCTGCAGCGCAGGGACGCCCTGGAAACCGCGACGGTGGCGCCCGCTTGTCATGTTGCCATGCACGGGGTCGGCGTCAGCGTCCCCTGCTTCACGCGCGACCTGCTGCCTGCGGGCCAGATGCTGCGGGGCCCGGCGCTTGTGACCGAGACCGTCGCCACCACTTACCTGGCCCCCACCTGGCGCTGCCGGGTGGATGTCTACGGCAACCTGCTTTTGGAACGGGCCGTGGCTTGAGCCGGATGGCTAGCCTCTAGCCTGTCCCAAGTCCTAGGGCCTGTGGATCTTTCGCCTCACATCGGCAACCACATCACCACGAAAGCGAGCGCGC
>JASJBY010000135.1 GCA_030066245.1 Gammaproteobacteria bacterium | reverse complement strand
GGTAGAGAACCCCGTCTCTGCGCTCCAGAAGAGACATTTTCTCTCCCGCCGAGCTCCTGAGCCGCGCTTCGACCAGAATCGCTTTCATGAGCTCTTCATCGACTACTTCCGGGTAAAGACGAAAGAACCTCTCCACCTCAAATGCGAAAGCCCTGGCCGCGAGCTCCAGTCGCTTACGATCTTCGTGCTCTAGCCCATGCAGCATCAGCAAGCGCGTGGACTGCCGCTGTATGTAGCGTTGACATAACTGGTACTGTGCCTCGTCCTGCCAGTCCTCCCTGACCATACAGGGCGGGAAGCTTTCATCCTCAGCAGCGCGACGGGTGAACCAGCGGGCACGGGGTTTACTCCCCGCACGTGCGGCTACAAGCTGCTCGACCCGATAGTTGACCGGAGAATCACATCGTTCCCGTTCGTCAGGGGTCAGCTGTATGGGCATGACCGCGGCTGGAAGCGCCGTCCACTCGGGTCGAGACGGAAATGCGGCCATTTGTTCGGCTTCCGTGCAGGAGAAGACCAGTGCCAGGGGCGAATCATCCTCCGGATCGAGCAACCAGTACTCATACCTGTCTGCCGCGGGGAAAGGCAGGCTCGCCGCTGAGAGAAAAGTCGTCAGCTCGAGTATGCGTTCGTCTACCTCTCCATGCTCGGGCGATGAGTCTCTCCCAATCTCGCGCAGCTCGTTATGCTTGATATTGGTGACCCTGATAAAGCTCCGCTTGTGCTTGTGTTTATCACGGTGACGGCCGTCATTGGACGCAAAAATAAAATGGATCTCCCAGTCCTCACCATCCATGGTGATCGCGCGTGCCCGCTCTGACTCGGCAATCTGCACCTGGCCGGAGTATTGGGGCAGCAGGCGCTGGGAATACGCTCTAATCATAAGCTTGGTTGTAGCCGCGCGACCCTGCGGGTCTTCGCGGCTGGCGTATTATGGCCGTTTCGGGGGGGTATACTCGGCCTCTTTTTGAAACGATTTCCAGATGGTTTCGTAGCCGACGAAACCTTTCTCATTCGGCTTTTTCTGACGCGTTGTCAAAAAAAGCGATTTCCCCTCAGGCACTTGGGGTCTTTTCTTGGGTTGGTCACTCATAAATCACCTCTTAACTAAGGAAGGCGCGACATCCGCTGCCAGTGAACGCAGCTGAGAACTGTCGTGCCGCGATGTTTCTCGTCTTTCGAATTACAACGATAACGGACACCCATGTCGCAACGTCTGGTCCATCCACGCTGACAGAAATTCGTCGTTAGTCTGATACAGGTCGCATAACCGCCCCTGTCCCGGACCCTTCGAGTATCCTCAGGCCGCAAGGCAGTTGTCAACCCGCCCTCCGACGTGCCCAGTGAGAGTTCGTTCACTGCCGCAACGTCCTTTTGGCTCGGGCTCGCTCTCGGTGGCGGCGTGGTCTCGTGTTGGCCAAGACGAAAAACAGTCGGACTAGCTTGAGAGAGGAAATCTCTCGTAACGAGTGCTTCAACAGACGATTAGTCCCCGCTCATAACCGCCAGCCGTGGCTGCCGGCAACAGCACCCGCCACGGTTATCAGGCTCAGCACGAGTAGCAGCCAGTTCATGTGCTGTCTGAACCAAGATACTGGGCAATACTGAGTGCAGGACACGTAGCCGGGCGATGCTTCTGCATGGCACATAGTGACGTAGAGTACCAGGGAAGCTGCCGAACGGCCGGGCTCGGCCGTGGCCAGGTGCTAGACTGACAGGAGACGGTGGGCTATGGTCATCGCGTTAGACCTCGACGGTTGGCGGGGAATGACCGGATCTCGCGCCCCGCAGTCGACAGGGCACACGAGCAACCTGATGAATGTTAATCAAACATTGCAGCTACTAGCGAAGCACAAAGGATATTTAGCAAGACGCTTCGGTGTCACCGGGATGGCTGTTTTCGGGTCTACAGTTCGAGGCGATGCCCACGCCGACAGCGACGTCGATATCCTGGTCTCATTCGATGGACCAGCCACGTCTGAACGCTATTTTGGTGTGCAGTTCTATCTTGAGGACCTGCTTGGTCGACCGGTTGACCTCGTTACGGATAGGGCACTACGTGCGAAGTTGCGACCGTACATTGAACGTGAAGCCATTCGTGTCTAAACGGTCTGAGACTTATCGCGAATGGCTGTTCTACCTGGACGACATGATTCAGTTCGCGGGGAAAGTGCTTACCTACACTGCCGGAATGGATCGGGCTCGCTTCATCGACGATTCACTGACCTACGATGCCACACTGCGCAATCTGGAGCTCATCGGCGAATCGGCCACCCATGTCCCGCAGGAGGTGCGAGAAGCTAGCCCAGAGATTCCCTGGCGTCAGATCATTGCGACGCGCAACCGGTTAATCCACGCCTATCTGGGAATCGACGATGACACCATCTGGAGCATCATCCAGGACGACTTGCCAGAACTATCGGCGAAGCTTCGAGAGTTGCGCAGCAGGTCTCAACCACCGTCCACCTGACTCACTGTTGCAGAAGAGGTAGGGAAACTCCCTTACCGCGGCCCGTCAGACCGAGAGCTAGTGGAACCCGATGACATTGAGTCATACGTTTCAAAGTAATGCGACGGTTGCCGCGGTTAGCTCAACAGACGATTAGTCCCCGCTCATAACCGCCAGCCATGGCTGCCGGCAACAGCACCCGCCACGGTTATCAGGCTCAGCACGAGCAGCAGCCAGTGCATCCGCTGAATCCGCCGGAAGGTTTTCTCCGGTTCCCGTATGGCCCGGGAGCGAAACCACCGGTGCAACACCAGCGGCTCAAGGACGAAGAGCATCAACGAAAAAACGACCCAGATCAGGGTCATGGCGTGAAGCCACCAGAAACGCAGGTCGGCGTAGAGATGCCAAGCGCCCGTCACCTGGACCAGATAGAAGCCAGAGAGACCAGCCGCTAGGGTTGTAAACCGAGCCTGCCAGGCGAATCGATGCTCGATCCGCTCGAAGAAAGCCACCCGTTCCTCGGGGGACTTGAAGCGACGAACGGAGGGCAGCAGAACGGTAGTCACCATGGCCACTCCCCCAATCCAGAGTACGACACTCAGGACATGGATTACCCGCGCAAGAATGAAATGTTCCAAGAAATAGAGTCAGCCTAGTGCGTGTCGTCCTACCGTACGAGTTTATCAAATGAACGCGCTGACCAGCGTTCGCGCGGATTGCGTCATGGCTTTCTGAACCATCCCCCCGACCAGGGCCTTTCCGAACATCTCCCCTGCCCTGCGGGCTCCTTCGTCGCTGCGAACGGACGCCTCCGGACAGCCGACCTGCTCCAGCGCAGTGAGCACGTCGGAGTGAGTCAGTAAAGCCTAACGTATTTGACCGTGATGCTTCCCGCGTGGCGGTTCACTCTGCGCTGAGTTATGCGAAGGATGGCCCCGAGTTCCCCCTCGGCGGACCGCGCCCTGTCGGGGCGACAGCGGAAGTGTCCGGACCGCACACGAATACGGCCGCCATCTATATCAATATCAGGACCAGCCTGGGATGCGCCACCCATCGAGCCTCGCCCGGATCATACTCACCCGCCCCTGCACCAGTGCCAGCGCCTTGCTAAGTCTTTCCACCTGCACGATCTTGCTTGGTCTACCCTGTGGACTCGTCATGATGCTCGCCCATCAGCTAGCGCACCGGACCGTGTCCAACACCAAACGACGCGCAAACGACCAATCCTCGGCGTCTCCCTGGCCGTCACAAGCCAGATAGATCTCGATCCCCACATAGAGAAACTTGTTACTGTCCCAAACTCCGGCTGGAATCACCGTCTTGCCGAAAGGTCCCGCTGGCGGCGAAGTGGGGTGCGCCGTGCTGTTGACCCTACAAATTTCTGCACGGGAAGCGAGCCGCACTACCTGTACCAAACTCGCGCCCATGTCGCTCCCGTAGTGCCCTTTCGCTGCGTGTTGCACGCATTGCAATAGCTCCGCGTCACGACTGTAGACATCCGCACAGCGACCGGCCTGATTGATGCCTCTGTGCAAGTCGATCACCAGTTTGTAGCGGCCGCGGACCTGCTGGCGAAGCTGAAGGTAGAGCTCCCGATGCCGGGTCTCGTAATAGAAGACTTCGTCGGGCCGTGGCCAGTGCCCCGAAATGCCAACTGGAATCCGCAGAACATCGATACGGGGATCCAATCCCTCGGCTACCCGTTCTCCAAAACTAAGTTCCTCCCGGTGGGCTCCGATGACGAGGACCGGCTCCAGACCCCTCTGGCCCGCCAGCTCAGGCGGCAAAGGGCCGTTCTTCGTTGCCAAGCTCATGCCGTGTCAGGATCCCGGCTTAGTGCCTCCGAGAATCTCCCGCCAGTGCAATACCTGGCCTCTCAACCCATTCAAAGATTTCCACCGAAGCCGGGTCGCATTTGCAGCAGCCCTCCCCACACGGAGTACCCACAGGCAGCTTGCGCACCTTTCCTTTTCGTTCCAGCACAGCCAGCATGCCGCGCAGGGCCTCCGGATCCGACCTGAAGTGATGCGCCAGATCTATTAGGGCCGCGCGCCGCTGGTGCGCGAGAAATCTTGCCAGTTCTGAAAGAATCATCCTGACCTATACCTGCTGAGCGTTATGCCCCTTCCCGCATCAGTCGGCCGGCAGCCAACTCCCGCTGTGCCCAGAGTCGCATAGCGATCACAACGATGGCAAAGATGGCGAGCATTCCACCGATCCAGGCCATGGATGTGCCGGGGTGGCGGGTAATGAAGGCGGCCTGGAAAAAGACTGTAGCCACCATGTATGCGAGACCCGTGGTCCAGGCGGCTACAAACACGGTCCAGCCCATCGTGGTCTCGCGATAGACGGCGGCTATGGCCGCGACGCAGGGGAAATACAGGAGAATGAACAGTAGATAAGCAAAGGCACCCGCGGCGCCGTCGAAGCGCGCTGCCATGGCACCGAAGGTACCCGTGGCCACCTCCTGGTCTTCAGCAGCATTCTCTGGGCTACTGACATCGCCAATGCCGACGCCTAACGGATCGGACCAGGTTCCAAGCGCATCGGACAGGTTGGCGGGGATGGTGGCGAATGCCTCCGCAATGGCAGCCCCGAGGCTGAAGGCTGCTTCCTCGCCTGTCTCACCGGCCTCCGCCGCTGCCAACGCCGTATACATGGCGTCCAGGGTGCCTACAACCGCCTCTTTCGCCAG
Organism: Gammaproteobacteria bacterium; assembly: GCA_030066245.1. Taxonomy (GTDB): domain Bacteria; phylum Pseudomonadota; class Gammaproteobacteria; order JAABTG01; family JAABTG01; genus JASJBY01. The sequence continues at coordinate 8,292 of JASJBY010000135.1, read as the reverse complement.
CACGCCCGTGAATATACCCACGGCGGCTGGCCAGTTTTCCTCGTCCAGTCCCATGGGCGAAAAGGCGGGTGCGATGGTCCGACCCACCTCGCTGAGCACGGAGCTGTCGCTGTCCTCGTTGCCGAAGCTGCCGTCCGTGCCAATAGCGTTCAGAAAGTTGAGCACAAGCACCATGGGAACAATAACTTTGCCGGCCCGGAATATGAAGGTTCTCGTCCGATCCCAGGTACGCGCCAGTACGCCCTTCATCGTGGGCAAATGATAGGGAGGCAATTCCATGACAAATGGCGTCGTCTCTCCGCGAAGCAGCGTATTCTTCATGATGAAGCCCGTGAGTACGGCCACCGCGATACCGATCAGATAGAGCCCGAAAACCACGTTCTGACCACCGATGGGGAAAAACGCGGCAGCGAACAGAGCGTAAACGGGAAGCCGCGCGCCACAGGACATGAAGGGCGCCATGACAATGGTCAGGATCCGGTCACGGTGATGCTCCAGAGTACGGGTGGCCATGATCGCCGGCACGTTGCAGCCGAAACCCACAATCAGTGGCACGAAAGACTTCCCTGGCAAGCCGATGGCACGCATGAAGCGGTCCATGACAAAAGCGGCCCGGGCCATGTAGCCGGAGTCCTCCAGCACTGACAGAAACAGATACAGGAAGACGATGACCGGAACGAAGGTTGCAACTACCTGGATACCGCCGCCGATGCCATTAGCCAGAGCGACGGTAAGCCATTCGGGCGAACCCGCGCCGTCCAGCACGTGGGCTAACCCGTCCACGACTAGAGCACCCGTAAACATGTCGAAGAAGTCGATGAAGCCGCCGCCGATGTTGATGGTAAACATGAACATCAGGTACATGATGGCCAGGAAGACCGGTATGCCCAGGGCGCGATTGAGAATAACTCTGTCGATGCGGTCGGAAAGCTGGCGCGATACCTCCGCCTTCCGCTTGACCGCCTGACTCGTCAGCCGATTGGCAAAGCCATAACGGGCGTCAGCTAACAGGATGTCGATGTCTTCGCCGACTTCCCGCCGCAAGTCGTCGAGGGCCTCGCGGCTCACCGCCGCGCGGGCAATGTCAGTCGCCAGGTCGTCACCTTCCAGCAGCCTCCCGGCGAGCCACCGAGGGTCTGCACCGCGGGCTGCCGCGGCATCGGTGAGCTGTGGAATCAAATCCTCGACGGCCCGTTCCAGGGCGTCATCGTAGGGGACCTTGGCATGGGAAATCGGCGGTGTTTGAGCGGCCTGGAGCAAGATGCGCTTCAGGGCGTCGATGCCTTTGCCCGCGGAGGCTACCACGGGCACCACTGGACAGCCCAAGCGCGCGGCCAGTGTGTCACTGTCTATCTGCATGCCCCGGTCTTTGGCCACGTCCATCATATTCAGTGCCACCACCAGTGGCGCCTTCATCTCCACCAGTTGGGCTGTGAGGTAGAGATTGCGCTCCAGGTTCGAGGCATCAACGATGTTGACGATGAGATCCGCTTCCCCGCTGTGAACGTAATCCCGGGCAATCTTCTCATCGAGGGATATCTCCTGATCGGTGACGTCCAGGGAGTAAGTGCCTGGCAGGTCGACAACCTCGAAGATATGATCCTGAAAGCCATAGCGTCCTGTCTTGCGCTCCACCGTCACACCGGGCCAGTTGCCCACCCTCTGCTTCGAGCCGGTCAGCGCATTGAACAAAGTGGTCTTGCCGCAGTTGGGATTACCGACCACCCCGAGCGTGTACTGTTGGTTCATGAATGTTTCTCCACCTGGACAGCGGCCGCCTCATCTCTGCGCAGACTCAGTTTGAAGCCGCGTATCTGAATCTCCACCGGGTCACCTAGGGGCGCCACTCGGGTGACACTAAACTCGGCGCCCGGCGTCAGTCCCATGGACAGAAGCTTCTTACGATAGGAGCGCTCCCCTTCCTGGTAGCCGGTAACCTGCCCCCGATCCCCGACCGCCAGGTCTTTCAGGCTCATGCTCATCGGAAAACCCCCTGGATAAACTGCTTCGATTCGGCGGAGCTCCGCGTGTCTCCGCTATGTATCAGGCCCGTACGACCAGGACCTTGGTGGCCATGCCACCCCCTATGGCAATTCGCGTTTCGCCGCGAGCCACGAGCAGCCCGCCGCCCTGGCGCTGGACAACGCTCAGCTCGCTACCCACATTGAGCCCCAGCTCGGTCAGCCGCAGATCGAGGCCACGCCCGGCTCGCAGGGCCACGATGCGCAGCTCCACTCCCTCGTCGGCCATCGTCAGAGGGAAAGGGCGCGGGTCATGGACGTCGGACACAACGGTTCCTCATAACAAACAGCTCGTGAGGGCCGACGCAAAACGCTATCCGATGTGGCAATCGGCCTTCCAGCACGCGGCAGGTCATGCGACATAACCGTCCGGGCCAGAGGAATTCACGTCCATCCGTGCTTTTCAGCGCCACGCAGTGCGGCGTGCGGCAAGGAACGCAAGCAGGTCCCCCGTCGAACAAAAAATATCGGCCCCGAACGGAGCGGCCGATGAGAGTCCAATCAACACCCTGCAAATGCTAACGCTTCTCATCTGCATTGACAAGTTAACGCGAACTATTATCATTTAATATTATTGAGAACGGTTCTCATTTACATATTTCCAGCCCTGCTTCACTCAACAGCAGACATGTTCAGCAACTCAACACGGGGGATGCCGATGGATGGTTCAGACTCACAGCTTAAAACCGACGACCGTCATGAATGGGAGAAGTCTCGGCTTCGGCTGGAAATTCCCGTCTCCACCATACGTCGGCTCATGGAGAACGGGCTGTTGTGCGCGGCGGATTTCCGATGCCAGGATGTGGATTCAAAGTCCGTGGTAAGGCGACTGTGTATGGTCTGTTGCGCAAAGAACTTGACGCGATCGACAAAATCTTGCCTCGACGCCGATGAGCCGGCCACAGGCATCCAGCGTAGCGGACTCTGCATGCCGATGCGGACGGCCACCGGCTAGTGCGCTGTTTCACCACGCTCACCGCAGGCGTCCGGAACTCCGCCGATAATCGAAATGATTCGGAGTGAGAAGCGCGGTAAACGTGCGCCAGCCATCGCGCACCATACACTCCCAAATCCCATTACGCGTTGACCCTCTATCAGCATATTCGGACATAACGGCGAACTGCAATCGACCATGCAGTAGAAGGAGTGCCACACCGGCGACGAGATGATGGAACACCGACATGGGAAGCGCCTGTTTGTGAGGGTGCCGGTCAAGCTGAAATACACGGTCAGTCGCACCACCCAGGGAATCATGCGGAACATTAGCCGCGGGGGGATGTACGTCGAGACCCTGGCAACGCCGCCAACAGATTCGTGTCTCGAGGTGGGCATGGCGATGAGGACTGCAGCCGAACCAACGCTCGTCTGGGTCCCCATGTTCGTTGTGCGCAGCTCGGCGACCGGCATCGGCCTGATGATGTACAAAGACATCGACGGGGCAGCAGACGCGGCTCTTGACCGCGTGCTCCGCTGCGGTCGTTCCGCAGGTCCCGGCGGCGCTCGCGGCCTATGATTCGGCACCGGTCGAGCCAGTCGTTGACGCATGCTGAATCAGATCCGTAATTCAAAGGCCAGAAAGGCGACGCCCGGGTTCAGGTCACCGGAAAGCGAGTCTCGGATTGCCTGCAGGTTCAATAAATATTCTGCTGGGCAAAGGTTTCGCGGGCTGGGCTCGTTTCTATGTTTCCTATATCTAGTGCTTGCTCTGGCATGGGTAAGCGAGGCGGTGCGTGCCCATGACGCGAGCGCCCCCGACACGGCGTTAATGCATGAGCCTACCGCAGCTGCCGGGATGCAGACGGAAACCTCCAGGCACCGGGATGACAGGAGTGACTTTCGTGACGCGACTGTGCCGGCGCCAAAGCCGGCATCGTCATCGCAGAGAACGGGATGGGATGCCGTCAGCCCATTTCATTGGATGTACCTGCGATGGCGCACAGTCGCTGACTGGTCCGCGCTTCAGCCCATCCACATCCGGCTGCTAATCGGCAGTGTCATCGTGGCACTGGCCTATCTACTGTTTGTAGGGACATTGACAGTCCTAGTTGGCAACCGGGAGAGCAGGCTGTTCTTCCGCCGCCGAGAAGGCCGCTCAGGAAAAGCCCCCTGAGCCTTACTGCCAATACCAGTTCGAATCGTGTTAAGAATCCGAAGCTTGTTCACTCAATGCACATTGCCCGCTGGCGCCATCAGCCCAACCTTCCCGCCCGTCCCCGATGGGCCCTCGGCGCGCTGCCAATGCAACAACAGCAGACGGCAGGTCTTCCGCAGTATCGGTTGCTCCCGGGTGCCGGGGTGGGTCAGCAGCCAGGTCAGGTGCCTGCGTATGGCTGGAGCCCGCGAGCCCCTTGGACAGCTGGCCTCACGGGTGAGCAGGTGCATCAGAGCGCAGAGCAACTCTTCGATATCTGCCTGGGATTGCACGATTGCTGCTCCTGCTGCAACGCTTGACGATGGTCCAAGCCTTCGGTTTCGGCCCACGGGCCGACCACTTGCCGGAATTACCCTGGAAGCCCCGCCAGCGCCGGTACCAGAGGTCCTATCCATGGGCGCACGAGCAACACCGCCGGCTTACTTGTCACCGTCTATGACCTCCCGAAACGGGTCTGTCGACGCGCTCCCGGCTCCCCATGTCAATGAGACGCATTATTTTTTACAGGCCCTGCCTGATTCAACGTGGACGAGCGGAGGTTTGACGGTCCGTGACGTAAGACTTTGACACGACCCCCTGCTTGGCGACTAGCGGAGACCTCCGCCACGCAACAAGTGGACGTCGGTCCTTAGCCGTGGCGTGTTTTGTTCGGACAACGCCCCACCGGGTCGTTAATGGTCGAGACCGTTTCCCGCTCTTGGCTCGCGGTCTCCTGGTAAACAGCACGTCTGCCAGTGGATCGGGTCTCGTTCCTCCTCCCGAGACGAGCCAACTCGTGACGCCCCCGTTCCCGGGCGGACAAGCTTTCCGGGATGTTGGTCACCATTGTTGACGTAACGAGCGTGAGGCATGACAGCAAACCCGACCTAGTTCGTCGCTCGGCCGTGCCTGGTTCTCGGCAGGTGTGGCGGATCACTAGCACCATTCGATGAGCATCCGCTCAACGCTCGGGCCAAGTGGTGTGATGAAGGTCGATGACGTAGCGGTGCCGGTGCTTCAGGGCGGCGTGCCGGTGTGCATGGTGATGGGGCTCCGGTCCCTCCCAGCCCTCGTGCTCGTGTGAATGGTGCTCATCGTGGAAGTGCGGATGCTCGTGCTCGACGGGCTCATGCACGTGTTCCAGATCGCTGGGGTCGTGCGCCGACCACGTCCACATGGCGACGGCCGAAGAGGCCAAGGCCAACAGTCCAAGCACCACGGAGGTGGCGGACAGGCCAATCGTGCTGCCGAGCCATCCTGCTAGGGGGTAGGCCACCAGCCAGCACCCGTGCGACAACGCAAACTGCGCCGAATACACGGAAGGCCGGTCGCCTTCCCGGGCGGAGCGCTTGAGAAGCTGCCCCGCAGGTGTCTGGATGAGTGACGAGCCCGCGCCCAGGATGAACCAGATCACCCCCAGTCCGAGCAGGTTGGGATCGCTTGCACCCAGCAGCAGCGCACTGCCAAGGACAACGCCACCGGTGAGCATGAAGGGACGAGGCGCGGACCGGTCCAGGAGGCGTGGCAGCATGAGCGCCACGACCATGGAGCCGGCGCCGGCAGCGGCAAACGCGATGGCCGTATCACTGTCTGTGCCGCCGAGCCGATCCCGGACGTGGACCACCGTGTTGACGATGACCATGGCACCGGCGGCCGCGACGGCGAGGGACAGGGCCAGTAGTCCACGCAGTCTCGGTGTCTTTGCGTAGGCTAGTATGCCGAAGCTGATGTTGCGCCAGGCCCAATGAGCCCGTTCATGAGGCTGCCGTGCCGGAAACCGCACCGACAATACCAACAGGGCGGACATGAGGAAAGCCAGTGCGTTTGCCACGAACAAGGCATCGTAAGTCAGGACGACCAGGGCGGCCGCCGCCAGCGTCGGGCTGAGAAGATTCTCGATGTCATAGGCGAGGCGGGACAGACCGAGTGCGCGTGTGTATTGGGCATCGTCGGGGAGAATGTCCGGGATTGTCGCCTGGAAGGTGGGCGTGAAGCCGGCCGAGCAGGCGTTCAGGATGAAGATCAGCAGGTAGATCTGCCAGATCTCGGTTACGAAGGGCAGGCAGAGAATACAGGCGGCGCGGGCCACATCGAGTGCCACCAGCAGTTGGCGACGAGGCAGCCGATGCGCAAATCCGCCGACCACGGGGGCAATGCCCACATAGGCCACCATCTTCAAAGCCAAAGCCGTGCCGAGAACGAGCCCGGCGTCACCGCCCGCCAGGTCGAATGCCAGCAGGGCGAGAGCGACACTGGACAAGCCCGTTCCCGCCAGGGCAACGACCTGGGCCGCAAAAAGCCGACGGAATGTCGGGTGCCGCAGAGGCGAAATCACTGCATAACCGCCGGCCGCGCGTCCTGTCAGGAGGGGACGACCTTGTATCCGGCCTTGGTGATGGCCGCAGCCAACGCGTCTCTGTTCAACTCGTCGCCTTTTATGGTCACAAGCCCGGAAGCCAGATCCGGCACGGCCTCTTCAACCCGGTCCACGTTTTCCAGGGCCTTGCGGACGCTGGCGACACAATGCTGGCAGGTCATGCCCTCCACTTTCAGGGTGAGATCCATATCGTCTACCTTGGCTTTTTTGGTGGTGGTCCGCATGCGGTTGTGCAGGCGCCGGCTGAGCAGGAAGGCCAGCAGCGCCACCAAGAGCAGCGCCGAGCCGGTCTCCCACCAGCGGGCAGCGTGGTCGTGAAGATGGAAGCCCGATGACACGTCACCGAGGACAAAATTGAAGCTCATCCCCAAGCCGATGCTCGCGACGATGACGGTGCCCAGATATAGGCCCAGGACCCGCATGCCGAGGACTCGGTAGACCGCACCCATGGTCGCCACGTTGGTCGCCGGACCTGCCATGAGAAACACCAGAGCCGACCCGGCAGGCATGCCGGCAGCGATGAACGACGCGGCGATGGGCACGGAACCCGTCGTGCACACATACAGCGGCAGGGCCACCGTCAGCACCAGCAGCATGCCTATCAACCCCTGAGCCCAGGTGAGACCCTGGAAATAGTCGGGGGGCACGACAGTGGAAATCGCCGCCGCGATGAGCACGCCGGCCATGAGCCAGAGATCGATGGCGGCGAGCAGATCGAACATGGCGTAGCGGAACACGGCGCCCAAGCGATTTCTCGACGCCTGCCAGTGCTCCCCCTGCTCCTCGTCTGAACGGCCTTGGGGTTCGGGTGTGGTGAAGCGGTTGACCAGCCATCCCCCGAATACACCCGTGACGAAGGCAGCGCCGAGCTTGAATATGGCAAAGGGCCAACCCAGGAATGCCGCACTGACAAGCACGGAGTCGACACCGGTTTGTGGCGTACTGATGAGAAAGGACGTGGTCGCCCCTTTGGAGGCGCCCTGATTGCGCAGGCCGATGGCTGTGGGAACGACCCCGCAGGAGCACAACGGCATGGGCACGCCGACCACGGCGGCCCGAATGACGCTGCCAAGATTCCCTTGGCTGAGATGTGCCTGGACCAAACCCTGGGGTAAGAATACCCGCAGAACGCCGGCCAGCAGCAGGCCTGCCAACAGGGGGGCTGAGAGGTCGAGAAGGATCTGCCAAAGCTCGATCAGATATTGCGCCAACACGATGAGAGAACCCGAAAAATCCTATGAGTGTTCAGCGTGGGCGCGAACCGCGGTGCCGGAAGCGCGTCTTACGCCTGCCATGCCTTGGACAGCAACGTGAGCGGTAAGTCCAGTATGCGGACGCTACGTCAGTCCAGACCGGAATATTACAATGCCGGAGGTCAAGAGATGGAAATCGAGGCCCCGCCCCGACGGGTGGCGTCCGTCTGGCGACGGCGGCAGGCGAAAACGCTAGCCCGGATTTCTCACCAGGCGGACCTCGGATCGCAGATCATGTCAGCAAACTCAACATGTGTGCTTCACCGAGCCGGTCTTCTTTATGAACAGCCTGCCCTATTCGGTTCTTGGCCCACTCTGGCTTTGCATCTTGACCGATCCTTCTTGAGACATAGCTACAGCTATGCCTCTGCGGACGATCGGCCAATCTGCTTTGCCAGAGCGACCCAAGATTCCGACAAAATCGCCGGGAGCGATTTTCAACAGCGGAGCGTAGCGACGCTGGCCCCGCAGGGGCGGAGGGCAGGATGCCCGCAGTAATCCCGGTGAGAA